>NZ_JBHMQU010000025.1:0-41033 GCF_042435015.1 Paracoccus panacisoli
CCGGGGCGGCGTCAGAGGGCGCGGTGGCGGCCGGCGTCGGGTGGGCGGCCGCGGCGGGACGGGCCGGGGCGAGCGCGCGGCGGAACACCAGCACGTTGTGATAGACCGTGCTGCGGCTCGTCAGCCCGCTGCGCTCTTCGCTGGGCAGCGTCTCGGCGCGCACGTATTCCCAGCCGTTCGCGGCCATGCGGTTCATCTCGGTCAGCAGCGCGAAGCTGAAGCGCTCGGCCGGGGTGCGGGCGCCGCGGGCCTTTTCACCCCGCGCCGGGGCGGGGATCACGGTGTATTCGTAGAGCTGCTGCACGCTGGCCTCCGGTTGTCCGTCGTCGGACCGGAGATAGGGCATCCGCGCCCGCCGGACCAGAGGCGGCGCGCCGATTGACCGGCGCCCCGTCCGGTGAGAGGGATGGCGCGGCCGGGGCGGACCGGCGCGCGAGAGGCGAGCAATGCTGAACATCCTGAGTTTCGTCGGCGGGCTGGCGCTGCTGGTCGCGGGCGCCGAATTGCTGGTCAAGGGCGCGTCGCGGCTGGCGATCTCGCTGGGGCTGACGCCGCTGGTCGTGGGGCTGACGGTGGTGGCCTTTGGCACCTCGGCGCCCGAGATCGCGGTCTCGGTCGGCGCGGTGGCGGGCGGGCAGACCGACATCGCCATCGGCAACGTGATCGGCAGCAACATCCTGAACGTGCTGTTCATCCTCGGCTTGAGCGCGCTGATCATGCCGCTGGCCGTGGACCGGCAACTGATCCGGCAGGAGGTGCCGATCATGATCGGCGTCACCGGGTTGCTGCTGGTGATGCTGCGCGACCGGGTGCTGGGCATGGGCGAAGCCGGGCTGCTGCTCGCGCTGCTCGTCGCCTACACGGCGTTCGTGGTGATCCAGTCGCGCCGGACGCTGCGCGCGGGCGCCGTCGCCGACGAGCCGGCCCCGGCCGAGGACTGGGCGAGCGGCCGGCTGGTGCAGGCCGGGCTGATCCTCGGCGGGCTGGTCGGGCTGGTGATCGGGGCGCAGCTCGTGGTCAGCGCCGCGGTCAGCTTTGCCCGCGCGCTGGGGGTGAGCGATCTCGTCGTGGCGCTGACCATCGTGGCGGCGGGCACCTCGCTGCCCGAGATCGCCACCTCGCTGACGGCGGCGCTGAAGGGCAACCGCGACATGGCGGTGGGCAACGTGGTCGGCAGCAACCTGTTCAACATCCTCGGCTGCCTCGGGATCGCCGGGCTGGTGGCGGGGCCGGCGGGGCTGACGGTCGCGCCCTCGGTGATGGCCTTCGACGCCTGGGTGATGATGGGGGCGGCGGTCGCCTGCCTGCCGATCTTCCTGACCGGCTGCCGGATCGCCCGGTGGGAGGGGGCGATCTTCCTGGCCTACTACGTCTTCTACGTGGGCTATCTGGTGCTGGCCGCCGAGGACTATCACCGGCTGCAGGGTTACACGCGGGCGATGCTGCTGTTCGTCATGCCGCTGACGGTGCTGACCGCCCTGGCGATCTGGCTGCGGCCGAAGCCTCAGCCGCGTTGAGGCGGGGCCGACGGCAGCTCGGTGCGCCCGCGCGCCGCCGGGGCCCCGGCCTTCAGAGCCCCAACTTCTTCGCCACCAGCTCGTTGACCGCGGCCGGGTTGGCCTTGCCGCCCGAGGCCTTGAGCACCTGGCCGGTGAACCAGCCCGCGAGCTTGGGGTTCGCCTTGGCCTTTTCCACCTGCGCGGGGTTGGCGGCGATGATCTCGTCCACCGCGGCCTCGATCGCGCCGAGGTCGGTGACCTGCTTCATGCCGCGCGCGGCGGCGATCTCGGCGGGCTCGCCGCCCTCGGTCCAGACGATCTCGAACAGGTCCTTGGCCATCTTGCCCGAGATCTCGCCCGAAGCGATGAGGTCGAGCACCCCGCCGAGCTGCGCCGCCGAGACGGGTGAGGCGCCGATCTCGAGCCCCTCCTTCTTCAGCCGCCCGAACAGGTCGTTGATGACCCAGTTGGCCGCCTGCTTGCCATCGCGGCCCTGCGCCACGGCCTCGAAATAATCGGCGTTCTCGACCTCGGCGGTCAGCACGCCGGCGTCGTATTCCGACAGGCCCAGCGCCTGCACGAAGCGCGCCTTCTTCTCGTCGGGCAGTTCCGGCATCGAGGCCGCGATGTCGTCCACCCAGCCCTGCTCGATCTCGAGCGGCAGGAGGTCGGGGTCGGGGAAGTAGCGGTAATCGTGCGCCTCTTCCTTGGAGCGCATCGAGCGCGTCTCGCCCTTGTCGGGGTCGTAGAGGCGGGTTTCCTGCACCACCGAACCGCCATCCTCGAGGATGGCGATCTGGCGGCGGGCCTCATACTCGATGGCGGCCTGGATGAAGCGCAGCGAGTTCATGTTCTTGATCTCGCAGCGGGTGCCCAGATGGCTGAAATCCTGGGTTTCCTGATAGCGCTCGTAGTCGCCGGGCTTGCAGACCGACACGTTGACGTCGGCGCGCAGGTTGCCGTTCTGCATGTTGCCGTCGCAGGTGCCGAGATAGCGCATGATCTGGCGCAGCTTGGCGACGTAGGCGGCGGCCTCCTCGGGGCCGCGGATGTCGGGGCGGCTGACGATCTCCATCAGCGCGACGCCGGTGCGGTTGAGGTCGACGAAGGACAGCGCCGGGTCCATGTCGTGGATCGACTTGCCGGCGTCCTGTTCGAGGTGGATGCGCTCGATCCGCACGCGGCGGGCAAGCCCCGGGCCCATGTCCACGATCACCTCGCCCTCGCCCACGATGGGGTGGTAGAGTTGGCTGATCTGATAGCCCTGCGGCAGGTCGGGGTAGAAGTAGTTCTTGCGGTCGAAGGCCGAGGTCAGGTTGATCGCGGCCTTGATCCCAAGCCCGGTGCGGACCGCCTGGGCCACGCAGAATTCGTTGATGACCGGCAGCATCCCCGGCATGGCCGCATCGACGAAGGCCACGTTGCTGTTCGGCTCGGCCCCGAAGGCGGTCGAGGCGCCCGAGAAGAGCTTGGCGTTCGAGACGACCTGGGCGTGGACCTCGAGGCCGATGACCAGCTCCCACTCTCCCTTCGCGCCCGAGATGACCTTGGGGGCGGGGGCGGTGAAATCGAGATGGTCGAGCATCGCGGGCGTCCTTTTCGAGTGTCGGCCGGTTCTAGGCCGCGCTCGGGTGCGGGGCAAGGGCGCGGGTGGTGTGGGGTGGGCCGGGGTTCGGGCCCGAAAGAAGGGGTGGGGCGCGTGCCGGGCGGCGGGTCCGCCCGGCCGGACGCGCCCCCGACGGTCGGTGGGGCACGGGGGGGGGCGCGTCCCCTGCCCCCGCCCCTGCCCTTGCCCTTGCCCCTGCCCTTGTCCTTTCCGCCACTGCCCCCGCCCTTGCCCCAGTCCCCGCCCCTTCCCTTGCCGCTTCGTTCCGGTTCACATACCCATTTCACGACGCTGACCGCCGAGCCGGACGATGACCCGACCTTTCCGCCGCCGGGTTCTCTACATCCCCGGCTATGACCCCATCCCCCCGCGCCGCTACCGCGAGCTCTACCGCCGCGAGGGGGCGCGGCAGGCGGCGATCTCGGGCTATCGGCTGGGGTTCGGGGCGCGCGGCGACCGGACCGGGTTCGGCTGGGGGGTGACGGGGGATTTCCCCGAGGGCGCGGCCGAGGCCGAGGTCGAGGTGCTCGTCTGGGCCGACGTGGTGGCGGGCTCGATGGGGCACTCGATCCCCGCGACCTACGGGCAGCTCGTCCGAACGGCCTGGGCCTATGTCGGCTCGGGGGCGCTCTGGCGACTGATGCGGCTCAGGCGCGGGCCGGTGATCGCGGCGCTCTATCCCATCGCGGTGCTGCTGGTGCAGGCGCTGGCCGCAGGGCTGCTGGCGGTGGGGATCGCCGTGCTCGGGGCGCGGCTGGTCCACTGGCTGCCGGGGGTGGTGCTGGGGCTGGCGGCGGGGGCGGCGCTGCTCGGGTGGTTCCGGCGCATCGACGGGCGGGTCTTCGCCTATTACCTCATGCACGATTATGCCTTCACCGCGCAGGACGGGGGCGCCTATCCGCCCGCGCTCGAGGCGCGGATCGCGGTCTTTGCCGACCGGGTGGCCGAGGTTCTGGCCGGCGACTGGGACGAGGTGCTGGTGGTGGGCCATTCCTCGGGCGCCTATCTGGCGGTCTCGGTGCTGGCCGATCTGGTGCGCGCGGGACGCGCGGCCGAGGACGGGCGGCTGGCGCTGCTGACGCTGGGGCACGTGGTGCCGATGGCCTCGTTTCTGCCGCGCGCCGGGCGGCTGCGGGCGGACCTGCGGTGTCTCTCGGCGCGGGCCGAGGTGACGTGGGTGGACGTGAGCGCGCCGGGGGACGCCTGCTGCTTCGGGCTCTGCGACCCGGTGGCGGTGTCCTCGGTCGAGCCCGAGGGGCGGGTCGGGCCGCTGGTCCTGTCGGCGGCGTTCACCCGGACGCTCTCGCCCGAGACGCAGCGCGCGCTCAGGGGCCGGTGGTTCCGGCTGCATTTCCAGTATCTCTGCGCCTTCGACCGGCCCGAGGGCTACGATTACTTCGCCATCACCGCCGGGCCCTTGCCGCTCGGGGACCGGTTCGCCGGGCGCGGGCATTCGCCGGGGCGGATCGCGCGGGCGGTGAACGACTGGCCCGGGCGGGCCGAGGGGGCGCCATGAGCGCGCCGCCGGTCCCGCCGAAGCCGCCCGCGACCGAGGGGCGCGGCAGCGTGCTGCGCTATGCCCGCGCATTCCGGCGCGACCTCTTGTCGGCGCTGCCCGCGCGGCTCTACCGCGCCTGGATGGCCGAGTTCCGCAGCCCGCTGATCCACTCGGTCGTCTGCAACGATCCGGCGCTGGTGCGGCTGGTCTTGCAGGAGCGGCCGGGGGATTTCCCCAAGTCCGCGCGGCTGCGCGAGGGGCTGGCGCCGCTGCTCGGCCGGTCGGTCTTCGTCACCAACGGCGCCGAGTGGGCGCGGCAGCGCCGGATCATCGACCCGGCGTTCGAGGGCGGGCGCCTGCGCGAGACCTTTCCCGGCGTGCGCGACGCGGCGCTGGCGCTGGCCGGGCGGCTCGGCGCGCAGGCGGGGCGCGAGATCGACGTTGAACCCGAGACGAGCCACGCCGCCGCCGACGCGATCTTCCGCACGCTGTTCTCGATCCCGATCGAGGACGCGACGGCGGCGCGGGTGTTCGCGGCCTTCCGCGCCCATCAGGACGCGCAGCCGATCGTGAACCTCGCCGCGCTGCTGCCCTGGCCCGCGTGGCTGCCGCGCCCGCACGGGCGGCGGACGCGGGCCACGGCGGCCGAGATCCGCGGGCTGATCGCCGCGCTGGTCGCCGCACGGGCCGAGGCGCTTGCGGCCGGCACCGCGCCCGACGATCTGGCGACCAAGATCATGACCACGCCCGACCCCGAGACCGGGGCAGGGTTCTCGCCCGCCGAGATGGTGGACCAGGTGGCGATCTTCTTTCTGGCCGGGCACGAGACCTCGGCCAGTGCGCTGGCCTGGGCGCTGTGGCTGCTCGCCGCCTTCCCGGACTGGCAGGAACGGGTGGCCTGTGAGGCCGCCGCGGTGCTGACCGGCGACGCGCCCGAGTTCGCCGCCGTGGCGCGGCTGCGGGTGGCCCGCGCGGTCTTCCGCGAGGCGATGCGGCTTTACCCCCCGGTGCCGATGATGGTGCGCGAGACGACCCGCCCCGAGGTCTTCCGCGAGCACCCCTTGCCGCGCGGGACGCAGGTGGTGATCTCGCCTTGGCACCTGCACCGCCACGCGCGGCTGTGGGACGACCCGGACGGCTTCGACCCCGGCCGGTGGGAGACGGAGAACGGCCGGGCCTGCGCGCGGACGGCCTATGTCCCCTTCAGCGCCGGGCAGCGGGTCTGCCCCGGCGCGGGGTTCGCGATGGTCGAGGGTCCGCTGATGCTGGCACTGATCTGCCGCGACCTGCGGCTCACGCGCGGGGCGGTCGATCCGGTGCCGGTGGCGCGGCTGACGGTGCGGGGGCGCGACGGCATCCGCGTGCGGCTGGCGCGGCGCAGCTGAGGCGGGGCGTCAGCGCGCCCGCCAGCGGCGGTAGAGCCGTACGAGCAGCACCGCGCCCGCCACCGCGCCAAGCGCCCCTGCGAACATCCCCAGCAGCCGCACGACGATCCAGAACAGCACGCCGCCGAGGGCCCCGCCCAGCGCGCCCACCACCGCCGCCTGAAGCGTCGATTCGCGGTCGTTGTCGGCCATGAGGAACCCGGCGAGCGCGCCGACGAGAGCGAAGATCAGGATCATGTCCGGCGATATGGGTCGCGCGGGGGGCGGTTCAAGGACGCCGGGTCAAGGGCGGTGGGTAAAGGGCCGGGGTCAGGCCCGCGCCCCCAGCCGCGGCACCCCGCCGGGGTTGCGCGCATCGCTGACCCCCATCCGCAGCCCCGCCCCGATCCGGTGCGCGAGCGCCGACCAGGCGACCGCCGTCGCCGCCGGCAGCGTCCGGTGCAGCGTCGCGTCGAAGAGCATCAGCCAGTCGTCGAAATGCCCCGGCCGCACGTCGCCCGCCGCCATGTGGACGCGCATCGGATTGCCGTCGTAGCCGCGCTCGTAAAGGATCGCATTGCGCCAAAAGGCGGCGATGCGCGCCTCGTGCGCGGGCCAGTCGGTGACATGGGCGGCGAAGACCGGCCCCAGCACCTCGTGCCGGCGCACGGCGGCATAGAAGACCGCGACCACGCGGTCGATCTCTTCAGGGGTGACGGCGAAGCGGGGCGGGATCATGGAGAGCCATGTGGGGAGCGGCGCCGCGCCGGGCAAGGAGGGGGACTGTCGCAGGGACGGCTTGCCCGAGGCTCGATATGCGGCACGGATTGCCGCGCTGCGCGACACTCGGGCTGCGCCGTTCCAGATGGCGGAATACCCGGCGTAAGAGAGCTGATTCTGGCCATGGACTCCCTGCAACGCCTTGTATCCAAGGCCGATCGGCGCAACTGTGGCGTGACATCGAGGAGGTTCCTGCAATGTTGAAGCCGGGCGAGACACTGACGGATCGGCTGATCCAACAGGCGGTCTGTTCAATGCTCGGGTCGCAGCCGTCGATGCCCACTCTGGCCGAGACGGCCGAGATCACGGGGGTGGATATCGCCATTGCCAGAACCATCTTCCCGACCGATGAGGCTCTGCGCGATGCCGTCGGCAGCTTCGGCATCCTGCGCCTGACCGATCACCTCTCGCGTTCGCTGATCGCCGCGCCGCCTAACGACCCGCGCGCGGCGCTGGTGGCGCTGGGCACGGCATATGTGGGCTGGGCGCGAGAGAACCCCGATCTCTACCGGGTGGTCGGGCATCAGGTCTTTCACCACGACGGGGTGAATTACCAGGGCTACGACGAAGGGTTCCGGGTGCTGGTCGAGCGTCACCTCGGCGCGACCCGGGATGGAGGCAGCCTGCGTCCACTCATGGGACGGGCCTTCATCTTCGGCCTCGCCGACATGGTGCTGGACGACCATTTCCAGATCTGGTCGCCCCCCGGCATGGACGACGAGACTGCGGTTCGGGCGGCGATCGAGGAGCTGGTGGATCTGCTCCTCGTGCCAAAGCCCGCGCCTCAGCCCATCCGCTCGGAGGCGTAGCCCCCGGGGCTGGCCGGGAAGACCACCGTGCGGGCGTCGTTCAGGAATACCCGGTGGTTGATGTGGGCGTGGATTGCCCGCGAGAGCACCACCGCCTCGACGTCGCGGCCGAGGCTCACGTAGTCCTCGGGCGACTGGGCGTGGGTGACGCGGACCGTGTCCTGCTCGATGATCGGGCCTTCGTCGAGATCGGCGGTGACGTAATGCGCCGTCGCCCCGATCAGCTTCACCCCCCGGTCATAGGCCTGCCGGTAGGGGTTGGCGCCCTTGAAGCTCGGCAGGAACGAGTGGTGGATGTTGATGATCCGCCCCGACATCCGCGCGCAGATCGTGTCCGACAGCACCTGCATGTAGCGTGCGAGGACCACGAGCTCGGTGCCGGTCTCCTCGACCACCTCCATCAGCCGGGCCTCGGCCTCGGCCTTGCGGGCCTTGGTGACGGGGATGTGGTGGAACGGCAGATCGTGGTTCACCACCAGCTTCTGGTAGGTCAGGTGGTTCGAGACGACGCCGACGATGTCGATCGGCAGCGCCCCGATCCGCCAGCGATAGAGGATGTCGTTCAGGCAATGGCCGAAGCCCGACACCATCAGCAGCACCCGCATCCGCCGGGCGGGGTCATGGATCGCCCAGTCCATGCCGAAGCCCTCGGCCACCGGCACGAAGGCCTCGCGCAGCGCCTCGGCCGCAGCGCCCGTCTCGCTGCGGAAGCTCACGCGCATGAAGAAGCGGCCGTTGGCGAGGTCGTCGAACTGCGCCGAGTCGGTGATGTTGCAGCCGTGCTCGGCGAGGAAACCGGCGACGGCGGCGACGATGCCGCGGCGCGAGGCGCAGGCGACGGTGAGGACGAGATCCTTGGTGGCGGGGTCGGCCATCGGCTCAGATCTGCTTTTCGGGCATCTGCACGACCAGCCCGTCGAGCGCCTCGGTGACCTTGAGCTGGCAGGTCAGGCGCGAGCGCTCGGCGTCGGGATGGTAGGCGAAGTCGAGCATGTCGGCTTCCATCGGGTCCTTGGGCGGCAGCCGGTCCACCCACTCGGGCGCGACATAGACGTGGCAGGTCGAGCAGGCGCAGGCGCCGCCGCAATCGGCCTCGATCCCCGGGATGCCGTTGTCGCGGGCGCCCTCCATCACTGTCATGCCGGGGCGCACGTCGACCTCGTGCCGGGTGCCGTTCCATTCGATGTAGGTGATCCGGGCCATCTGTCCTGTCCTGCGTCTGCCCGGCGCGGGGGCCGGGTCGGTCGTTCTGGTCGAGCGAGGGGATATTGTATCGGCGGGGGGATGGAAAGATCGGCCGCGTTAACCGGATGGCAAGGGGTCAGTGGCATGAGTCCGGTGAGCGGACGGAGGGTTCACATGACGCGGCAGGGACACCGGCGCATGAGGCAGCGCCAGCAGGCGCGGCGGCGGCAGGGCTGGCTGCCCGCGCGGCTGGACACCGCGGAGAGCGGTGGGAGCGCGGGCGACGGGGATCAGACCCGGCGCAGCGCGATCACCGCGTTCAGCCCGCCGAAGGCGAAGGCGTTGGACAGCACCGCCTCGACCCGCGCCTCGCGGGCGACGTTCGGGACCACGTCGAGCGCGCATTCCGGGTCGGGTTCCTCGTAGCCGATGGTGGGCGCGATGATCCCGTCCCTCAGCGCCATGACGCAGGCCAGCAGCTCGACCGCGCCGGTGCCGCCGATCAGATGCCCGTGCATCGACTTGGTGGACGACAGCATCAGGCGGTCGGCGTGATGGCCGAAGGCGTGGGCCACGGCGGCGCATTCGGTCTTGTCGTTGGCGGCGGTGCCGGTGCCGTGGGCGTTGATGTAGCCGATGTCCGAGGGGTTCAGCCCGGCGTCCACCATCGCCCCGGCGATGGCCCGCTCGGCGCCGATGGCCGAGGGCATGACGATGTCCTGAGCGTCGGCCGACATGGCGAAGCCCACCACCTCGGCGAAGATCTCGGCGCCGCGGGCGGTGGCGTGGTCCCAGTCCTCGAAGACGAAGACGCCGGCGCCCTCGCCCTGCACCATGCCGTTGCGGTTGGCGGAGAACGGGCGGCAGGCGTCGCGGGACATGACCCGCAGCCCCTCCCACGCCTTGACGCCGCCGAAGCAGAGCATCGCCTCGGACCCGCCGGCGAGCATCACCCGCGCCGCCCCCGAGCGAACCATCTGGAACGCAAGCCCCATGGCGTGGTTCGACGAGGCGCAGGCGGTGGCCACGGTGAAGGCCGGGCCGCGCAGCCCGAACTCCATGCTGACGTGGCTCGCGGCGGCGTTGTTCATCAGCTTGGGGACGACGAAGGGGTGGACGCGGTTCTTCCCCTCTTCGTAGACGATGCGGTAATTCTCGTCCCAGGTGTTCAGCCCGCCGCCGGCGGTGCCGAGGATCACGCCCGAGCAGAGCCCGAGCTCGCCGTGGAAGCTGAGGCCGGACTGGGCCACGGCCTCCTTGGCGGCGATCATCGTGAACTGGGTGAACTTGTCGTAGAGCGAGATCTGCTGGCGGTTGAAATAGGCCTCGGGGTCCCAGTCGCGGACCTGCGCGCCGATGCGGACCGAGAGCCGGTCGACGTCCTGGAACTCGAGCTCGCCGATCCCGCAGCGCGCCTCGCGCATGGCGGTCAGCGTGTCAGGCACGTTGCGGCCGAGCGCGTTGACCGTGCCCATGCCGGTGATCGCCACCCGCCTGAGCCCGCCCCTGCCCTGCGCCGCCGCGGGCGCGACATGAGGCGCGGCAGGCGGTGTGGACGGGGGTGCAGACGAGGGCGCGGCATGGGGCGCGGCCGCCGGGCCGTCGCCGCCCTTCGCCCCCGCGCCGCGCTTGACCTTGCGCGCGCTCATGCCTTGGCGGCGACGAGCGCCTCGACCGCGGCGATGATCGCGCCCATGTTCGAGATGTCGAACTCGGACTTCTCGGGCTCGTTGGCGTTGAAGGGAATCGAGATGTCGAACGCCTCTTCGATGGCGAAGATCGACTCGACCAGCCCGAGGCTGTCGATCCCGAGGTCGGCCGGGGTCGCCTCGAGGGTGATCTCGGACGGGTCGAGCATCGCCTGCTCGGCGATGATGGCGATGATGCGGTCGCGGACGGTGTCTTGGGTCATGGCTACCTCTGGTCAGTCCTTCTGCATCAGGCGTGTAACGGTTTTCTGAAGCTCGGCCAGTTGCGCGGCCATCCGCGGCAGCCGGCGCACCGCCTTGTTGATCTCGATCTGAGTATCCATCTTCACCGCCGGCGACCCGAGGATCACCCGGCCCGCAGGCACGTTGGTGAAGATCTTCGAGGCCCCGCCGGCCACCACGTCGTCGCCGACGAAGATGTTGTCGCTGACCCCGCACTGGCCGCCGAGCACCACCCGGTCGCCGATGCGCGCCGAGCCGGCGATCCCGACCTGCCCGCAGAGCAGCGTGTCGCGGCCCACCTGCACATTGTGGCCGACATGGACCATGTTGTCGAGCTTGGTGCCGGAACCGATTGATGTCGCTCGGATCGTACCGCGGTCGATGGTGGCGTTGGCACCGACCTCGACATCATCGCCGAGGGTGACGCCGCCGAGCGAGTGGATGCGGACCCAATGCTGGTCGCGCAGTTTGCCGCGGTGGCCGAGCGTGCCGCGCACCTCCTCGACCCCCGACGGGTCGGGGGTGACGAACGAGAACCCGTCCGAGCCGATCACCGCGCCGGGCTGGACGATGAGCCGGTCCCCGGCGGTGACGCCGTGGGCGAGCCGGGCGCCGGCGTGGATCAGCGCCTCGGCGCCGACCACGGTGCCCGCGCCGATGCTAACATGGGCGCCGATCCGCGCCCGGGGGCCAAGCCGCACGCCGGGGCCGATCACCACGAAGGGGCCGATGGCGGGGTCGTCCCCGATCTCGGCGGAGGGGTCGATGACGGCGCTGGGGTGGATGCCGGTGGCAAAGCCCGGCCCGGCGTCCAGCGCGCGGGTCACCCCCGCCATCGCCAGCCGCGGCCGGGCGACGATCACCGCGCCGGCCAGCCCGTAGGCCTCGGGGTCCATGCCGGCGCCGATGAGCGCGGCGGCGCCGGGGACAAGATGGGCGGCATAGGCGGGGCTCATCGCCAGCGCGACGCGGGCGGAACCGTCGCGGGCCGCCCCGGCCTCGGCCGGCTCGGCCGCGCCGGTCACCCGCAGGCTGCCGTCGCCCCACAGCGTCGCGTCGAGCGCGCGGGCCAGTTCGGCCAGGGTGATGGTCATCGGCGCCTCCGTTCCGCCCTCGCCCGCGAGAGCTAATCGGTCAGCGCCGCGGTTTCCAGTCCGGGCGCCGCCCCCGCCCGCTGCAACGCCGCCCACACCGCAGCGTCACGGCCATAGACATCCGGGAACTGCCGCAGCGAGCCGTCCTCGGCCACGGTGGTGGTGAAATAGACCAGATGCACCGGCAGATGCGGGGTCAGCTCGAGGAAGCTCTCGTTGCCCGACGCCCGCGCCCGCGAATAGCGCGCGGCGGGATCGGCGGCCGAGCCCTTGAGCAGCTCGTGGGCGAGGTCCACCGGCCGGGCCACCCGGATGCAGCCGTGCGAGAACGCGCGCCGCGATTCGCCGAACAGCCCCTTCGAGGGCGTGTCGTGCAGATAGATGTTCATGCTGTTCGGGAAGATGAACTTCACCTCGCCCAAGGCATTGTCATCGCTCGGCTTCTGCCGCATCCGATAGGGGAAGTTGGCGGGCGTGTAGCGGCCGAAGTCGATGTTGCCGCGCGGCACGACGCGGCCGCGGCTGTCTACGATGTCGAGATGCGAGACGGCGTTCGGGTTCTTCTGCAGCCGCGGCAGGTATTCCTTGACGGTGATCGAGCGCGGCACGTTCCAGCGCGGGTTGACGACGACATACTCCATCTCGTCCGAGAACTCGGGCGTGCGCTGGTCGGCCGGGTCGGACTTGCCGATCACCACCTTGGTCTGGAACACCGTCTCGCCGCCGTCACGCACCCGGGCCACGAACTCGGGCAGGTTCACCCAGACCATGCGGCCGTCGAGGTCATGGGTGCCCATCCAGCGCATCCGCTCGAGCGCGATGAGGAGGCCGCGTGGCGCCTGGCCGCCGCTGCGGTTCATCCGGGCGATGGTGCGCGGACCGGCAACGCCGTCGGGGGCGAGGCCGACGCGGGCCTGATAGGCAGCCATCTGGGCCGCGAGCGGCGCATCGAACGCGGGCGAGCCGGGAGCGCCCGCGTCAAAGCCGAGCGCGGCGAGGCGGGCGCGCAGCGCGACGATGGCCGGGTCGTTCATCCCCTCGCGCCAGGTGCCTTCGGGCGCGGGCGGCACGTCGGCGCCGACCGTCGGCCCGATCGCCGCGGCGAGCGCGGCCCGCAGCGCCCGGTAATCGCGCGACTGCGGCGGCACGGTCTCGAGCATCGCCGCGGGATCGGCGGCCTCGACAAAGCGGGCGAGCAGGGTCTCGGTCGCCACCCGCGGGACGTCGCGGCGGATGCCGGGTTCGACCCGGCGCGGGGTCAGGATGCCGCCGCCCACGTCGTGGGTCCAGCGGGCGAAGGCGCGGGCAAAGGCGGCCTCGGCCCGCGGGCCGGTCTGGCCGTCGAGGGCGGCGAGACCGCGGGCATCATAGACGTCGGGCAGGCCGTGGCTCGCGGCACCGGCGACCGCGGCGATCAGCGCGGCGCGGCGCGGGGCGGCCTCTGGGACGGTGAAGACCGGGGCGAGGCCGGTGCGGCCGTACCACGCCGCCAGCCCCGCGTCGCGCGCGACGCCTTGGGCCAGCGCCATCTCGTCGGGGGAGAAGTCGAGCCGCGGCGCCGGCGCCTGGGCCGCCGCCACGCTCGGAAGCGCCAGCATCAGCGCGAGGGCGAGCCGCCGTCCGCAGCGCAGTCGGCGCCGCGACTCGGCCCCCCGGTTGCCGTGCCGACGGGGGGATCGATTCGCGCTGCGGTTGAGTGGCGGGTAGGTCACGCTGGGTCTCTTTCGGCGGTTGAAGGCGGTTCCGAGGGTAACGCCGTGCCCGTCAAGCGGGCAGGTCACGATTGCGAAACCCGGGTTTGGCGCGGCTTTTGCGCAACGGCCCCGAAGTCATCGGCAAGTTTCCGCCGACATTGGCACGATCTTGCTGCACGATGGAACTCACAGTTCCGCAACCGGGGCGCTGGTGACATATTGTCAATCATTCCGGGGTACACCGGACAAGCCAATCGCTGGCACAGAAAACGAACGCAGGACAGGCGGATCTGAACATGACCTTCGAATTCTCGCGTCGCGGCATTCTCGGCGTCTTCGCAGCCACGACCGTGGCCGCCGCCCCTGTGATGGCAAATGCCTTCGGCATCATCCGCGGCGCCGGTGACTATCGCCGCATCCGGATGTATTCGGGTCGCACCGGGGAAAGCATCGACACCGTCTACTGGGTCGAGGGCAAGTACATCCGCGACGCCCTGAACGAGATCAACATCTTCATGCGCGACTGGCGCACCGGGCAGGTGATCGGCATCGACCCGCGCACCGTCGACATCGCCGCGGCGAGCCATCGGCTGCTGCAGACCAACGAACCCTACATGATGCTGTCGGGCTACCGCTCGCCCAAGACCAACGCCATGCTGCGCTCGCGCAGCGGCGCGGTGGCGCGCAACTCGCTGCACATGTCGGGCAAGGCCGCCGACATGCGGCTCAAGTCGCGCTCGGTCGCGCAGATGTACAAGGCCGTGACCTCGTGCCGCGCCGGGGGCGTGGGTAAGTACTCGCGCTCGAACTTCGTGCACATGGACTGCGGCCCGCTGCGCACCTGGGGCGGCTGAGGGGTTCGCGCCGTCCGGCAGAGCAGCCGTGTGAGTTGAGAGGAAAGCCCGCCGTTGTGCGGGCTTTTTGATTTTCGGGAGAATGCGCTCGGACGCTGGCCCGGAGTTCATCGGCTGGTCGAACCCCGAGTCGACCCCATACGTCGTCGATCCGTCGGGCCGGTCCGTCTGTCTGGGGCGACACCACCCCAGCTTCACCTTCGCTCAGTCTCCACCCCCTTTTCCCTTCGCGCACCTGACTTGCTTTGCCCCTCGGTGCCAAGGCAGAGTCGGACGAACCGCGCGGGGCACGAACCGCGGGATCGCGGTCAAGGAGAAATGCATGACCCACGGCGTCGTCCCCGTCCTTCTGGCCGGCGGCTCGGGCACCCGGCTGTGGCCGGTCTCGCGAAAGTCGTTCCCCAAGCAGTTTGCGCCGCTGATCGGCGCGCAGTCGCTGTTCCAGGCGTCAGCACTGCGGCTGGCCGGGCCGCGCTATGCCGCGCCGCTGGTACTGACGGGGGCCGACTTCCGCTTCATCGTCACCGAGCAGCTCGCCGAGATCGGCGTCGCGCCGCAGGGGGTGCTGATCGAGCCGTCGGGGCGCAACACCGCCCCCGCGGTGCTGGCCGCGGCGCTGCACGTGGGGGCCGAGGACCCGGACGGGCTGATCCTCGTTGCGCCCTCGGATCACGTCGTTCCCGATGCCGAGGCCTTCGGGCGGGCGGTGGACCGCGCCGTGCCGCTGGCGCAGGCGGGACGGATCGTGACCTTCGGCATCCAGCCGACCCGCGCCGAGACCGGGTACGGCTGGCTGGAACTCGACGAGAGCGCCGACCCCGACACCGCACCCCTGCGCCGCTTCGTCGAAAAGCCCGATGCCGCGACGGCCGCGAAGATGCTCGCCGAGGGCGACTTCCTGTGGAACGCCGGCATCTTCCTCTTCACCGCCCGGACCATGATCGCGGCGTTCCGCGCCCACGCCCCCGAGTTCGTCGCCCCGGTTGAGGCGGCACTGGCGGACGCCACGCCCGACCTCGGGTTTCTGCGGCTGGCGCCCGCGCCGTGGAACAGCCTGCCCGACCTCTCGGTCGACTACGCGGTGATGGAGAAGTCCGACGCGCTCTCGGTCGTCCGCTTCGCCGAGCACTGGTCCGACCTCGGCGGTTGGGATGCCGTCTGGCGCGAGGCACAGATCGACGCGCCGGCCTGGCGCGGGGTGGTCACCGATGCCCGTTCGACCGCGATCGACTGCGACGACGTGCTGCTGCGCTCGGACGACGAGGACATGCAGGTGGTGGGGATCGGCCTGCGCGACACGATGGTGATCGCCACCGGCGACGCGGTGCTGGTCGCGGACATGAACCGCGCGCAGGACGTCCGGCAGGCGGTCACCGCACTGAAGGGGCGCGGGATCCGGCAGGCCGAGTCGTTCCTGCGCGACCACCGCCCCTGGGGGTGGTTCGAGACGCTGGTGATGGGCGACCGCTTCCAGGTCAAGCGGATCGTCGTCCATCCCGGCGCGGCGCTCTCGCTGCAGAGCCACGTCCACCGCGCCGAGCACTGGATCGTGGTCAGCGGCACCGCCCGCGTCACGGTGGACGACAAGGTGACGCTGGTGACCGAGAACCAGTCGATCTACGTCCCCCTCGGCGCGGTCCACCGGATGGAGAACCCCGGCAAGGTGCCGATGATCCTGATCGAGGTGCAGACCGGCGTCTATCTCGGCGAGGACGACATCATCCGCTACGACGACGTCTACGCCCGCAAGTGACGGCCGGGGTGGCGGCCGGCCGCGCGCCTCTTCGCCGGCCCCCGCCCCGCGGCCTTGCGTCGCAGGCGCGGCGGGCTTAGGCCAAGCTGCGGCGCCGGCAGGGTCCGGCGCGCCGCCCCCGGATATCCCATGAGCCCAAGACGCCCCTCGATCCAGGAAGGCCCGCTGTGGCGGAGCTTTCTCGTCTTTCTCCTGCCGCTGATCGGGCAGAACATCCTGCAATCGCTGGGGATGACGATCAACAGCATCGTCGTGGGCCAGATGCTCGGCACAGGGGCGCTGGCGGCGGTGGCGACGTTCATGCCGTTCGCGTTCTTCTTCATCGCGTTCGTGATCGGGGTCACGGCCGGGGCGAGCGTGCTGATCGGGCAGGCCTGGGGGGCGCAGAAGATCGACCTCGTGCGCCGGATCGGCGGCACCGCGCTGGGCGCGACGCTGGCGATCGGGCTGGTGATCGGGACGACCGGGATCGCGCTGGCGCCGTGGATGCTGGCGCGGATGGGCACGCCCGCGGACGTCATGGCGCCGGCGATTTCCTATGCGCGGACCGCCTTTGCGACCATGCCGATCCTGTTTCTGTTCATCGCCGCCGGCGCGCTGCTGCGCGGGACCGGCGATTCGGTCCGCCCGCTGGTCGTGCAGGCGGTGGCGACCGGGGTCGCCGCAGGGCTGACCATCGTCATGGTGGCCGAGATGGGCTTCGGGGTGGCGGCCGCGGCGCTCTCGGTCGGGGTGGCGCAGAGCGCGGCGCTGGTGGTGCTGGGGCTGTGGCTTCGGGCTCGCGCGCATCCGCTCGCCCCCGGGGCGGGGCTGCTGCGGGCGCTGTGGCCGGACTGGGGCCTTCTGCGGACCGTGCTGCGGATCGGGCTGCCGACCGGCGCGCAGCTCGTCGTCGGCTCGCTCGCCGGGCTGGTGATCGTCGGGCTGATCAACCGCTTCGGCTCGGACGCGACCGCGGCCTATGGCGCCGTCAGCCAGGTCCAGAACTACGCCCAGTTCCCGGCGCTCTCGATCGCCATCGCCGCCTCGATCTTCGGCGCGCAGGCGATCGGCGCGGGGCGGCCCGACCGGCTGGCCGTGGTGCTGCGCACGGCGATGGTGATGAACCTCGTGCTGACCGGCGGGCTGGTGGCGCTCGTCTACCTGTTCTCGCGCCTGCTCGTGCAGGCCTTCATCGCCGATCCCGAGGTCGTTGAGCTGGCCCAGCACCTGCTGCACATCGTCAGCTGGTCGGCGCTGATGTTCGGGGCAGGCACGATCTTCTCGGGGATCATGCGCGCCTCGGGGACGGTGATCCCGCCGATGCTGATCGCCATGGGCTGCGTGGCCTTCGTCGAGCTGCCGCTGGCGGTCCTGCTGTCGCGGTCGATGGGGCTCGAGGGGATCTGGTGGGCCTATGTGGCGAGCTTCGCGGCGCTGATGGTCGCGCAGGGGGCCTATTACACCTTCGTCTGGCGCAAGCGGAAGATCACCGCGCTGGTCTGAGGCCGGGCGGCGTCGTCGTCCCCTGCCCCCGCGGCCCGGTCGCGCGACCTGTCAACAGTGTCGCAGCGGCCGCTCACGCCCTTTTCAGATCGGGTGACCGCGCCTAAGGTGCGCCGTCAGAGACCCAGCCCGCCGGGCTGCCAGAACCTCAGGGAGAGAGTCCGACACCATGAACATGCTCATCAAGACCGGCTTTGCCGCGATCGTTGCCGCGGCGCTGGCCGTGCCTGCCGTGGCGCAGGACATCACCATCAAGTTCAGCCACGTCGTCGCCCCCGACACCCCCAAGGGCAAGGCCGCGCAGAAGTTCAAGGAACTCGCCGAGCAGTACACCGAGGGCAAGGTCAAGGTTGAGGTCTACCCGAACAGCCAGCTCTACAAGGACAAGGAAGAGCTCGAGGCGCTGCAGCTCGGCTCGGTCCAGATGCTCGCGCCGAGCCTTGCCAAGTTCGGCCCGCTCGGCATCCCGGATTTCGAGGCGTTCGACCTGCCCTACATCTTTGACGGCTACGACCAGCTGCGCAAGGTGACCGACGGCGAGGTGGGCAAGGGGATGCTCGCCAAGCTCGAGGACAAGGGGATCAAGGGCCTCGCCTACTGGGACAACGGCTTCAAGATCATGTCGGCCAACAGCCCGCTGCACACGCCCGACGATTTCCTGGGGCTGAAGATGCGCATCCAGTCCTCGAAGGTGCTCGAGGCCGAGATGAACGCGTTGGGTGCGGTGCCGCAGGTGATGGCCTTCTCGGAAGTCTATCAGGCGCTGCAGACCGGCGTCGTGGACGGGACCGAGAACCCGCCCTCGAACATGTTCACCCAGAAGATGCACGAGGTGCAGAAGCACGCCACGATCTCGAACCACGGCTATCTGGGCTATGCGCTGATCGTGAACAAGGCGTTCTGGGACGGTCTGCCCGAGGATATCCGCGGCCAGCTGGACAAGGCGGTGGCCGAGGCGACCGCCTACGGCAACGGCATCGCCAAGGAAGAGAACGACAAGGCGCTCGAGGCGATGAAGGCGGCGGGCAAGACCGAGTTCCACGAGCTGACGCCCGAGGAGAAGGAAGCCTGGCGCGCTGCGCTGCTGCCGGGCCGCGAGGAGATGGCGGGCCGCATCGGCGCCGACCTGATCAAGTCGATCGAGGCGGCCACGGCCCAGTGATCCCCGCCCGCGCGGCGGATTGACCTGCGGGCGGGCCGGACCATCGCGGTCCGGCCCGTCTGCCACCAACCACAACAAGGCACATCAGGGGGGACGCGGGCATGAAGGTGCTCGACAGGCTCGAGGAAATCCTGATCGCCACGCTGATCGCCGCAGCCACGCTGCTGATCTTCGTGTCGGTCGCACAGCGCTACTCGCTCGATCTGGCGGCCAGCACGATGCGCTGGGCCCGCGGCCACGAGATGGACGGGCTGGCCGCGTTCGCGCGCTCGGCATTCATGACCATCAAGTCGGTAAACCTGATCTGGGCGCAGGAGCTGACGATCATCATGTTCGTCTGGATGGCCAAGTTCGGCGCCGCCTATGGCGTCAGGACCGGCATCCATGTCGGCATCGACGTGCTCATCAACCGGCTCAAGCCGCGGGCGCGCGGCTTCTTCATCCTGTTCGGGCTGCTGGCCGGGGCGCTCTTCACCGGCATCATCGCGGCGATGGGGGCGAAGTTCGTCTATCACGTCCGGCTGGCGTCCTCGTTTTCGCCCGACCTCGGGATTCCGCAGTGGATCGTCTATCTGGCGATCCCGCTCGGCTCGGCGCTGATGTGCTTCCGCTTCCTGCAGGTGGCCTGGTCCTTCTGGCACACGGGCGAGCTGCCGCATCACGACCACGGCCACGTGGACGGGATCACCGACGACCCCGAGGGGCTGGCCGACGGCGTCGACCCGGTGGGCGAGGCGATGCGCGACAGCCCCCTGACCCCGCGCGACATGGTCAGCGAGCGCCCCTCGGAGCGGCGCGGTCCCCCGCCGCCGCCGCCGCCCGCCCCGCCCTCGGACCCGAAGGACCGCTGAGCCATGACCGCACTCATCATCTTTGGCATCCTCGTCGCGCTGATGCTGACGGGCATGCCGATCTCGATCGCGCTCGGCCTCACGGTGCTGACGTTCCTCTTCACCATGACCACGGTGCCGCTCGACACCGTGGCGCTGAAGCTCTTCACCGGCATCGAGAAGTTCGAGATCATGGCGATCCCGTTCTTCATCCTCGCCGGCAACTTCCTGACCCACGGCGGCGTGGCGCGGCGGATGATCAACTTCGCCACCTCGATGGTCGGGCACTGGCACGGGGGGCTTGGCCTCGCGGGCGTGATCGCCTGTGCGCTGTTTGCGGCCGTGTCGGGCTCGTCGCCCGCGACGGTGGTGGCCATCGGCTCGGTGATCCTGCCGGCGATGGTGGCGCAGGGGTTCCCCAAGCAGTTCGGCGCGGGCGTCATCACCACCTCGGGCGCGCTCGGCATCCTGATCCCGCCGTCGATCGTGATGGTGATGTATTCTGTCGCCACCTCGGGGATGCAGGCGGTCGGGCCGGACGGCCAGCCGGTCGACAGCGCCTCGGTGGGCGAGCTGTTCATGGCGGGCGTCATCCCCGGCCTGATGCTCGCGGGGTTCCTGGCCTTCACCACCTGGAACCGGGCGCGCCGCTTCGGCTATCCGCGCCTGCCCAAGGCCAGCTTCCGCCAGCGGTGGGACGCGTTCCGCAAGGCGATGTGGGGGCTTTTCCTCATCGTCATCGTGATCGGCGGGATCTACGCCGGCATCTTCACCCCGACCGAAGCCGCGGCGATGTCGGCCGTCTACGCCTTCGTCATCGCGGTCTTCGTCTACAAGGACATGAGCCTGCGCGACGTGCCGCGCGTCCTGCTGGCCTCCGCGAACATGAGCGCGATGCTGCTCTACATCATCACCAACGCGGTGCTGTTCAGCTTCCTGATGACCTCGGAAGGCATCCCTCAGGCGCTGGGCGAGTGGATGGTGAACGCGGGGCTCTCGTGGTGGATGTTCCTGATCGTGGTCAACATCCTGCTGCTCGCGGCCGGCAACTTCATGGAGCCGTCGTCGATCGTGCTGATCATGGCGCCGATCCTGTTCCCGGTCGCGGTGCGACTGGGGATCGACCCGGTGCATTTCGGGATCATGATCGTGGTGAACATGGAGGTCGGGATGTGCCACCCGCCGGTGGGCCTCAACCTCTACGTGGCGAGCGGGATCACCAAGATGGGCATCACCGAGCTGACCGTGGCGGTCTGGCCGTGGCTGGTCACGATGCTGCTGTTCCTGGTGCTGGTGACCTATGTACCGGCACTGTCGCTGTGGCTGCCCCACGCGCTGGGGATGTAGGCCGGGCGCCACGGCCGAGACGTCTGGAGGCGGCCCCCTGCGCGGGGCCGCTTTCGTTTTTGCGGGTGCTTGCGGTGGGGCTATGGGTGCAGGCGCCCTAAACCGAACACGTGGGGAGGTCTGTCTGAGAGAGTCGGCCACGACTGCCAGACGCTCGGACGGGTCGGCAGCGGTTAGGGTCACGCGGCCAGCGCGGTTTCTAACCCCAGTGTCGGCGGGGCGCTGGGGTTTCGTCTCCAGTCTTTGACCCGTCTCACTCGCTGACGAGGGGAGCCAAGCACAAATACACGACACCTCGAGAAGCGCGGCAGGCACGCCCCGCGCAAGCTCGCCCCTACCCTGCCTGCAGCACAGCCTCAGATGTTGATCTGCTGCCCCAGCTCCACCACCCGGTTCGAGGGCAGGCGGTAGAAGTTCGTGGGCTCGGACGCCGAGCGATACATCCCGGCATAGAGCCGCGAGGCCCAGAGCGGCATCATGTGCGCCTTGCCCACCCGCAGCGAGCGGCGGTTCAGGAAATACGAGGTGGACATGATGTCGAAGCGGTGCCCGTGCTCGCGGGCGATGGCGAGCGCGCGCGGGACGTTGGGCTGCTCCATGTAGCCGAAGCGCAGCCAGACGCGCCAGAAGCGCGGCGCGATCTGCTCGATCCGCAGGCGGTCGGCCTCGGCCACCACGGGGCGCGGCGCGGTCTCGACCTTCACGATGAAGTTGCGCTCGTGCAGCACCCGGTTGTGCTTGAGGTTGTGCATCAGCGCGGGCGGCGCCAGCGCCGGGTCGGCGGTCAGGAACACCGCCGTGCCCGGCACGATCACCGGCGGGCTGTCCGACAGCTTCTTGGCCAGGAAGTCGATCTGCACCGACTCGGCCGACAGCTTCTGCTGGATGAGCTGCGTGCCCTTCATCCACACCACCATGAAGGTGATGACCACCGCCGCGAACATCAGCGGGATGTAGCCGCCGTCCGGCACCTTGAGGATGTTGGCGTAGAAGAACACCAGCTCGATGGCGAGGATCGGCAGCATGATCCCCAGCACCACCGGCCAGCGCCAGCCCCAGGCGAAGCGGAAGACGATGATGGCGAGGATCGAGGTGATCACCATGTCGCCCGTCACCGCGATCCCGTAGGCGCTGGCCAGCGCCGAGGACGACCCGAAGGCGAGCACCAGCGCGCAGACCCCGATCATCAAGAGCGTGTTGACCTTGGGCATGTAGATCTGCCCGGCCTGGGTATCCGAGGTGTGCTGGATCTCGAGCCGCGGCAGCAGCCCCAGCTGCACCGCCTGCTGGCTGACCGAGAAGGCGCCCGAGATCACCGCCTGGCTGGCGATCACCGTGGCCCCGGTCGCCAGCAGCACCAGCGGCAGGGTGAACCAGCCGGGGGCCATCAGGAAGAACGGGTTGGACGCGGTCTCGGGGTGCGCCAGCACCATCGCGCCCTGCCCGAAATAGCTGATCGTCAGGGCCGGGAACACGATAGCCAGCCACGAGACCCGCACCGGGCTGCGGCCGAAATGGCCCATGTCGGCGTAAAGCGCCTCGGCCCCGGTCACGGCGAGGAAGACCGAGCCCATCACCGGCAGCGCGCCGAAGCCGTTGGTGGCGATGAACCCCGCCGCGCGCAGCGGGTTCAGCGCCTGCAGGATGCGCGCGTCGTCGAAGAGATGCAGCGCCCCCAGCGTCGCCATCGTCCCGAACCAGACCAGCATCACCGGCCCGAACAGGCGCGAGACCGCCTCGGTCCCCGACCTCTGGACCCAGAACAGCACGATGACGATGAAGAGCGTGACCGGCACCACCCAGTCGCCGAAGCCCGGCACGACGAGGTCCATCCCCTCGACCGCCGACATGACCGACATGGCCGGCGTGATGATCGCGTCCCCGAAGAACAGCGACACGCCGACGATGCCGATGAGATAGAGCCACCACGCCCGCCGCCCGAGCGCGCCCTGCGCCTTGGCGACCAGCGACAGCGTGCCGCCCTCGCCGTTGTTGTCGGCGCGCAGGATGAGGGTGACGTATTTCAGCGTCACGATCAGCACCACGGTCCAGAACAGCATCGAGACGATGCCGATCACCGCGGTCTCGGCCATGTGATGCTCGTGGGCATGGACAAGCGATTCGCGCAGCGCATAGAGCGGGGATGTCCCGATGTCGCCGAAGACGACGCCGAGGCACGACAGCACCAGCGCCGGCGTGGCCTTGGCGTCGACGTGGCTGCGCGGATGCTCGGGTGTCCGCAGCGCGGCCCCGGCCTCGGACGCCCCGGCCTCGGGCGGAGTCGCCGCCGCGGCGGGGGCCTCGGGTTCGGGGGGCTGCGGGGGGGTCGGCTGACGGGACGCTGCGCGCTGCGGGGCGGCCGGGTCGCGGGGCTCGGGCATCGATTCGCCTCTGGTCTAAAGCCGGCGCGTTCTGACCCGCGTCTGGTGACAAGACAAGAGAGCCATTCGCCTGCGCGCGCAAGTCCCGGCGTCCGGGCCACACAGCCGCCCGCGCCCGGCCCGTTTCCACCCTGCCCGCCCCGCGGGCACGCCGGTCAGACCGCCAGCAACCGCCGGTAAAGCGTTTCGAGGAACGGCCCGGCCTCGGCATAGGGATCATGCGCGGGGCCGAGGACCGCGCGCACCTGCGCCTCGAAATCCGCGTAATGCTGGGTCAGCGCCCAGACCGAGAAGATCAGGTGATGAGGATCGACCGGGGCGATGCGCCCGGCCTGGGCCCAGCCGCGGATCAGCGCCGCCCGGTCGGCCACGAGCTGCGCCAGCGGCCCGGCGATCACCGGCCCGAGCCGCGGCGCACCCTGCAGCACCTCGTTGGCAAAGAGCCGGCTTTCGCGCGGGTGGCTTTGCGAGAGCGCCAGCTTCTTGCGCACATAGGTCAGGATCTCGGCCTGCGGGTCGCCCCCGGGATCGAGGTCGCGCAGCGGTGCCAGCCAGAGGTCGAGCAGATCGTCCAGAAGCGCCGTGTAGATCGCCTCTTTCGAGGCGAAGTAATAGAGCAGGTTCGGCTTCGACAGCCCCGCCGCCGCCGCGATCCGGTCGAGCGTCACGCCGGCGAAGCCCGCCGCGGCGAACTCCTTGAGCGCGGCGTCCAGGATCACGCGGCGGTTGCGGGTCTGGATGCGGCTGAGGGGCTGGTCGTGCGGCATGGCGCAGGCTCTTCCGTTGGTCGCGTCCCGCCATGGTCCCAGAGACGGGGCCGGCGTCCGGGTCGGGGTGCGGCCGGGCTGCGGCATCGCCCCCACCCGCGGCGGCTTGACTGGGTCTTGTCCCGTGCTAGCGTGATCCTGACCAACTGGTCAATTCCCGCGTGAAACCTCCAGCCAGCAAGGGTCCGCCATGGCACTTGACCACAAGCCCGCCCCGAACGACCTCAGCGCCTTCTGGATGCCGTTCACGGCCAACCGGCAGTTCAAGTCGCAGCCGCGGATGCTCGTCGCCGCGCAGGACATGCATTACACCACCGCCGACGGGCGGCAGGTGCTGGATGGCACGGCCGGGCTCTGGTGCTGCAACGCCGGCCACGGGCGGCCGCGGATCACGAAAGCCATCAGCGAGATGGCCGGGACGCTCGACTATGCGCCGGCGTTCCAGATGGGCCACCCGGCGGCCTTCGAGCTGGCGAACCGGATCGTGGACATCGCGCCGGACGGGATCGAGCACGTCTTCTACTGCAACTCGGGCTCCGAAGCGGTCGACACGGCGCTGAAGATCGCGCTCGCCTATCACCGCGCCCGCGGCGAGGGGCAGCGCACCCGGCTGATCGGCCGCGAGCGCGGCTATCACGGCGTGGGCTTCGGCGGCATCTCGGTCGGCGGCATCGTCAACAACCGCCGCTTCTTCGGCTCGCTGCTGGCGGGCGTCGACCACCTGCCGCACACCCACCTGCCCGAGAACCGCATGACCCGCGGCCAGCCCACGCATGGCGCGCATCTGGCCGACGACCTCGAGCGCATCGTCGCGCTGCACGGGGCCGAGACCATCGCCGCGGTCATCGTCGAGCCGATGGCGGGCTCGACCGGGGTGCTGATGCCGCCGAAGGGCTATCTGGAAAAACTGCGCGAGATCACCCGCAAGCACGGCATCCTGCTGATCTTCGACGAGGTCATCACCGGGTTCGGCCGGCTCGGCTCGCCCTTCGCGGCCCAGCATTTCGGCGTCGTGCCGGACATGATCACCTGCGCCAAGGGCCTGACCAACGGGGTGATCCCGATGGGCGCGGTGCTGACCTCGGCCGCGATCCACGACGCCTTCATGCAGGGCCCCGAGCACGTCATCGAGCTGTTCCACGGCTACACCTACTCGGGCAACCCGATCGCCAGCGCCGCCGGCATCGCCACCCTCGACACCTATGCCGAGGACGGGCTGCTGACCCGCGCCGCCGACCTCGAGGCCTATTGGGAGAATGCCCTGCACGGGCTCGCCGACCACCCCCATGTCGTCGACATCCGCAACATGGGGCTGATCGGCGCGGTCGAGCTGGCGCCCATCGACGGCCAGCCGGGCAAGCGCGCCTTCGACGCCTTCCTCAAGGCCTACGAGGCCGGCATCCTGATCCGCGTGACCGGCGACATCATCGCGCTGTCGCCCCCGCTTATCATCTCAGAGGTGCAGATCGACGAGCTGATCGGCACCCTCGGCCAGGTCCTGAAGGCCGCGGCATGAGCGCGGCGGTCGGCACCCCGCTGATGGAGAACGAGCGGGTGCGCGTGACCCGCTTCGACTTCCAGCCCGGCGACGAGACCGGCTGGCACGTCCACCCCTACGAATACGTCATCACCACGCTGACCGAGTGCCACCTTCGGCTTGAGCTGCCGGGCGGCGAGACGCGCGACAGCGTGATCCCGGCGGGGCAGGCCTACACCCGCCCCGAGGGGACCGAGCACAACGTCATCAACGCCGGCACCGCGCCGATGGCCTTCATCGAGGTCGAGCTGAAGTAGCCGGCCGGCATTTGTCCCGACCGCCCCGGAAGACGGGCGGCGGGCCGCGACAGGGAGACATGAACATGACCAGCGACAGCGGGCCGGTTTCGGCCGCCAACACCCGGGTGAACGGCGAACGCCTGTGGGATTCGCTGATGCTGATGGCCGAGATCGGCCCCGGCGTCGCCGGCGGCAACAACCGCCAGACCCTGACCGATGCCGATGCCGAGGGGCGGCGGCTCTTCCAGTCGTGGTGCGAGGCGGCGGGCATGACCATGGCGCTCGACCGGATGGGCAACATGTTCATGCGGCTCGAGGGCGCGGACCCCGACGCGGACCCGGTGATGATCGGCAGCCACCTCGACACCCAGCCGACCGGCGGGCGCTTCGACGGGGTGCTGGGGGTGCTCGCGGGGCTCGAGGTGGTGCGGACCATCCGCGACATGGGCGTGACCCCGCGCCGCCCAATCGTGGTGGTGAACTGGACCAACGAAGAGGGCGCGCGGTTTGCCCCCGCCATGCTCGCTTCGGGCGTGTTCGCGGGCATCCATACCGAGGATTACGCCAACAGCCGCGTGGACGCTGCGGGCAAGCGCTTCGGCGACGAGCTCGACCGGATCGGCTGGCGCGGGGAGGAGCCGGTGGGCGGGCGCCCGATCCATGCGATGTTCGAATACCACATCGAGCAGGGCCCGATCCTCGAGGCCGAGGGCCGCGAGATCGGCGTGGTGACCCACGGCCAGGGGCTCTGGTGGCTCGAGGTGACGCTGACCGGCAAGGACGCGCACACCGGCTCGACCCCCATGGCGATGCGGGTGAACGCGGGGCTCGGCATGGCGCGGATCATCGAGGCGGTGCACCGCATCGCCATGGACCACCAGCCCGCCGCGGTGGGCGCGGTGGGGCAGGCGAACGTCTGGCCGAACTCGCGCAACGTGATCCCGGGCAAGGCGGTGTTCACCGTCGATTTCCGCTCGCCCGATCTCGGCAAGCTGAACGCCATGCGGGCGCGGCTCGAGGCGGAGGCGGCCGGGATCGCCGCCGATCTGGGGCTGGGGATTTCCATCGAGCCGGTCGGCCATTTCGACCCCGTGACCTTCGACCCGAGGCTCGTCGAGGTGGTCCGCGGCGCGGCCGAACGGCTGGGCTATTCGCACATGGATATCGTGTCGGGCGCCGGCCACGACGCCTGCTGGATCAACCGCGTCGCCCCCACGGTGATGATCATGTGCCCCTGCGTGGACGGGCTCTCGCACAACGAGGCCGAGGAGATCACGCCCGAATGGGCGTCGGCCGGGGCGGATGTGTTGCTGAATGCGGTGCTCGAGGTGGCGGGCAGCGCGGACTGAGCCGCCGGAGCGGGGGTTTTCCACCCCCGCACCCCCGGAGGATATTTGCGTCAAGGAGAAACGGATTTGGGCAGCACGGTCATCAAGGGCGGCACGGTCGTCACCGCAGACCTCACCTATGGCGCGGATGTGCGGATCGAGGGGGGGCGCATCGCCGAGATCGGACCGAACCTCTCGGGCGACACCGTGTTGGACGCCACCGGCTGCTACGTCATGCCGGGCGGGATCGATCCGCACACGCATCTCGAGATGCCGTTCATGGGCACCTATTCGGCCGATGACTTCGACAGCGGCACCCGGGCGGCGCTGGCGGGCGGCACGACGATGGTGATCGACTTCGCCCTGCCCTCGCCCGACCAGAGCCTGATGGACGCGCTCAAGGTCTGGGACAACAAGACCGCGCGGGCGCATTGCGACTATTCCTTCCACATGGCGATCACCGGCTGGAACGAGGGCATCCACGCCGAGATGGCCGAGGTCGTGGATCGCGGGATCACCAGCTTCAAGCACTTCATGGCCTACAAGGGCGCGCTGATGGTGAACGACGACGAGCTGTTCGCGTCGTTCCGCCGGGTGGGCGAGCTGGGCGGGATCGCCATGGTCCACGCCGAGAACGGCGACGTGGTGGCCGAGATGTGCGCGCGGCTGTTGGCCGAGGGCAACACCGGCCCCGAGGCGCACGCCTATTCCCGCCCGCCCGCGGTCGAGGGCGAGGCGACGAACCGCGCGATCATGATCGCCGACATGGCGCGGGTGCCGCTCTACGTCGTCCACGTCAGCTGCGAGGACAGTCACGAGGCGATCCGCCGGGCGCGCGCCCTCGGCCGCCGGGTCTGGGGCGAGCCGCTGATCCAGCACCTGACGCTGGACGAAAGCGAATACCTCAACCCCGACTGGGACCATGCCGCCCGCCGCGTCATGTCGCCCCCGTTCCGCGACAAGCGCCATCAGGAGTCGCTCTGGTCGGGGCTGATGTCGGGCTCGCTGTCCGCGGTGGCGACCGACCACTGCGCCTTCACCACCGAGCAGAAGCGGTTCGGGGTGGGCGACTTCACCAAGATCCCGAACGGCACCGGCGGGCTCGAGGATCGGCTGCCGATGCTCTGGACGCACGGGGTGGCGACCGGGCGGCTGACGCCGAACGAGTTCGTCGCGGTGACCTCGACTAACATCGCCAAGATCATGGGGATGTATCCGAGGAAGGGCGCGGTGCTGGTGGGCGCGGACGCCGATCTGGTCGTGCTGGACCCGAAGGCGAAGAAGACCATCTCGGCCAGGTCGCAGCAATCGGCGATCGATTACAACGTGTTCGAGGGCCACGAGGTGATCGGCCTGCCACGCTTCACGCTCACCCGCGGGCGGGTCGCGGTGACCGAGGGCAAGCTCGACGGGCGCGAGGGCTGGGGCGAGTTCGTCGCCCGCGAGCCCAAGGGCGCCGTCAACCGCGCGCTGTCCGAGTGGAAGGCGCTGAGCTCGCCGCGCCCGGTCGAGCGCGCGGGCATCCCCGCGACGGGGGTGTGATGCGGGTCGCCCTCGTCACCGCAGGCGGCTCGGGCATGGGCGCGGCCTGCGCCCGCCGGCTGGCCGCGGAAGTGCCGATGGGACGCCATGGCTCCGTCGACGAGATCGCGGCGACGGTGGCGTTTCTGACGTCCGAGGGTGCGGCCAATATCACCGGGCAGAAACCGCGCGTCGCTGGCGGGCTGACGAGGTCGGTATGAACGGTCCGGGAGTTCATCACAACTTGATTGCAAAGGATATCGGGTATTTCCTTCAGTGCGTCGCGAACTTGGAGCTGACGCTCGACGATGTGCTTTGCCTTGCCAACGCACGACGTGAAAGACTTGGCAAGTTGTTGCCCAAAAAATACCCGAATAGTGTACTTGAAAAAATTGATGTTGCAGCGGCACTATCTTACCATCTGGATTGCCCATCTTTTGCTGCAAAAGATATCTTTGAGAGGATACTTGAAGGGCGACACCAGCTTTCTCACGGCGCCATAACTCATATTAATCCTGCAAGCGACGGGTATTCGTTGTCCATTGCAAAAATGGGACGTCCGACTCGTGAGGCAGGGCAACAAACTATGGTCCGACAAACGTATTCCCTGTCCAAGTCGGAGATCATTTCATTTGCGCAAGTATTGGATGAAACTCAAGATAAGCTTCGCGCTCTTGAGAGAGCGGTGTTTGGAGCGGGCGACGGTTGGCCGACCTTCTTAGTACTTCCATACGGCGATCCTCTGGGCGTCAGACAACTAGCCGAGAAGCTGAAATGATGGCGTCCAAAGTCATCCAGGCCCGCGACGTCAGCCTGACCTTTCCAACCGCGGACGGGCCGGTCCATGCGCTGAAGGACGTGTCGCTCGACATCGCGGCGGGCGATTTCGTCAGCTTCATCGGCCCCTCGGGCTGCGGCAAGACCACCTTCCTGCGCTGCATCGCCGGGCTCGAGACGCCGACCGGCGGCACCCTGACGGTGAACGGCATGACCCCGGACGCGGCGCGGCGCGCGCGGGCCTATGGTTATGTGTTCCAGGCGCCCGGCCTCTATCCCTGGCGGAGCATCGCCGGCAACATTTCACTGCCGCTCGAGATCATGGGGTTTCCCCGCGCCGACCGGGCCGAGCGGGTGGCGCGCGTCCTCGACCTCGTGGACCTCAAGGGGTTCGGCGGCAAATACCCCTGGCAGCTCTCGGGCGGGATGCAGCAGCGCGCCTCGATCGCGCGCGCGCTGTCCTTCGACGCCGACATCCTGCTGATGGACGAGCCGTTCGGGGCGCTTGACGAGATCGTGCGCGACCGGCTGAACGAGGCGCTGCTGGCGCTCTGGGCCAAGACCGGCAAGACCATCGGCTTTGTGACCCACTCGATCCCCGAGGCGGTCTATCTCTCGACCCGCATCGTGGTGATGAGCCCGCGGCCGGGTCGGATCGCGGACGTGATCGAAAGCTCCCTGCCCCGCGAGCGCCCGCTCGACATCCGCGACAGCGCCGCCTTCATCGACATCGCCCACCGCGTCCGCGAGGGGCTGCGCGCGGGGCACAGCTATGATTGACGTGGTCATCCGGGCGGCGCGGCCCGCCGACCTGCCGGCCTGCGCGGCGATCATCAACGCCTATATCGACGCGACCGACTGGCTGCCCCGCGCCCGCCCGGACGAGGAAATCGCGGCGATGTTCTCGCCCGACCTGCTCGAGCGGCGGCGGGTGCTGGTCGCCGAGCAGGGCGGCACGGTGGTGGGCTACGCCTCGCTCGACCCGGCGACGGCGTTTCTCGCCTCGCTCTACCTCGCGCCCGCGGCGCAGGGGCGCGGGGTCGGGCGGCAGATGCTCGACCGGATCAAGGCCGAGGCGCCGGGCGGGTTCGTGCTCAACGTCTGGCAGCCGAACACCGCCGCGCGCCGGTTCTATGAGCGCGAGGGGCTGGCCGTTGCCGGCGAGAGCGTCGATGCCGACGGGCTGCCGGTGTGGGAGATGGCGTGGCCCGGGATGTCAGCGCCGGATCTGGGGGCGCCCGCATGAGGCGCCTGTTGCCGGTGCTGACGGTCCTCGCCGTGATCACGGTGGTCTGGTACGCCGCCGCCGTGCTGATGAACGCGCCCTGGGTGCGCGACCAGGCGGCCCGCAGCGGCGAGACGGTCTCGACCTCGGCGCTGGTGCGCGAGACCCTGAGCCTCGAGCGCCCGGTCCTGCCCGCCCCGCACCAGGTCGCCGCCGGATTGTGGGAGGGGGTTGCGGGGCAGAAGATCACCTCGCGCCGCAGCCTGGTCTGGCACGGCTGGATCACGCTGTCGGCGACGCTCGCGGGCTTTGCCATCGGCGCGGCGGCCGGGGTGCTGCTGGCGGTGGGCATCGTCCACAACCGGGCGATGGACATGTCGATCATGCCGTGGGCGGTCGCCTCGCAGACCGTGCCGATCCTCGCCATCGCGCCGATGGTGATCGTGGTGTTCGCCAGCGCCGGGGTGACGGGGCTCTTGCCCAAGGCCTTCATCGCGGCGTGGCTGTCGTTCTTTCCGGTGCTGGTGGGGATGGTGAAGGGGCTGAGGACGCCCGACGCGATGCAGCTTGACCTGATGCGGTCGTGGAATGCGAGTGCCGGTCAGGTGCTGCGGCATCTGCGGCTGCCGGCCTCGCTGCCTTATCTCTTCGCCTCGCTCAAGGTGGCGGTGGCGGCGGCGCTGGTCGGGACCATTGTGGGTGAGCTGCCCGCGGGCGCCTCGCAGGGGCTCGGCGCGCGGCTTCTGTCGGGCAGCTACTACGGCCAGACGATCCAGATCTGGGCGGCGCTGTTTGCCGCGGCGATCCTCGCGGCCGGTCTGGTGATGCTGATCGGGCTGGTCGAGCGCCTGACGCTGACCCGCATGGGGCTGGCGCGATGAGCGCGCGTGGTGAGGCGGCGGGGGCCGGCGCGGGGCGCGGCCTGGCAGCGTGGGTGCCGCTTGGCGTGGCCCTGGTGGGCATCGCCGTCCTGTGGGCGAGCCCCGGTTTCGGTGCGGCCGGTCGTATGGCGGGGCTGGTGCTGGTCTGGATGGGCCTGTGGGGCGCCAACACGCGCCTCGCCACGCTGGAGGTCGCGCCGGCCTGGGCGCGCCTGCGCCGGTTCGCGGTGGCGGCGATCTTCGGCCTGACACTCCTCACCCTGTGGGAGGCGGCGGTGACGGTCTTCGCCGTCCCCTCGGTCATCCTGCCCGCGCCCTCGGTGATCGGCGCCCGCTTCGTCTCGGCCCTGCCGATGATCCTGGGCGATTTGTGGCAGACGCTGATCAAGGGGGCGCTGACCGGCTGGCTGATCGGCGCCGCCGCCGCGGTGGGCACCGCCATCGCCATCGACCGCTCGCCGTTCCTGCAACGCGGGCTGCTCCCGATCGGCAATTTCGTCGCCGCCCTGCCGATCGTCGGCATCGCCCCGATCCTCGTCATGTGGTTCGGCTTCGACTGGCAGTCCAAGGCCGCCGTGGTCGTGGTCATGGTGTTCTTCCCGATCCTCGTGAACATGGTTGCGGGGCTCGCCGCCACCGACGCGCTGCAACGCGACCAGATGGCAACGTGGAGCGCGGGCTACTGGCAATCCCTCGTCAAGCTGCGGCTGCCGGCGGCGATGCCGTTCCTCTTCAACGGGTTGAAGATCACCACGACGCTTGCCCTGATCGGCGCCATCGTTGCGGAATTCTTCGGCAGCCCGACCCGCGGGATGGGGTTCCGCATCTCGACGGCCGTGGGGCAGATGGACCTCGCCCTCGTCTGGGCCGAGATTCTGATGGCGGCCATCGCCGGGTCGCTGTTCTATGGATTCGTTGCGCTGATCGAGCGCCGGGTGACCTTCTGGCACCCCTCGCAGCGCCAGTGACTGCGTGGACGGAAGCTCGCGGGGCAACGACCCCGCGCCAACAGGAGAGGATGCGATGACCAGACTGATGACGAGTGCCGCCGCCTTCGCACTGCTCGCCGGCGGGGCGTGGGCCGCCGATCCGCTGACGCTGCAGCTCAAGTGGGTGACGCAGGCCCAGTTCGCCGGCTACTACGTGGCCAAGGACAAGGGGTTCTACGGGGACGAGAACCTCGACGTGACGATCCGACCCGGCGGTCCCGACATCGCCCCGACGCAGGTGCTGGCCGGCGGCGGGGCCGACGTGACGGTGGAGTGGATGCCGGCCGCCCTCGCCGCGCGCGAGAAGGGGCTGCCGATCGTCAACATCGCCCAGCCGTTCAAGGCGTCGGGGATGATGCTGACCTGCCTCAAGGAAAGCGGCATCACCGACCCCAAGACCGACTTCAAGGGCAAGACGCTGGGCGTCTGGTTCTTCGGCAACGAGTTCCCGTTCCTGTCGTGGATGAACCACCTCGGGCTCAAGACCGACGGCGGCCCCGAGGGGGTGACGGTGCTGAAGCAGGGCTTCAACGTCGATCCGCTGCTGCAGAAGCAGGCGGCCTGCATCTCGACCATGACCTACAACGAATATGGCCAGGTGCTGGATGCGGGGCTGAAACCCGAGGACCTGGTGACGTTCAAATACGAGGATCAGGGCGTGGCGACCCTCGAGGACGGGCTCTACACGCTCGAGGACAAGCTCAAGGACCCGGCGATGGAGGACAAGCTGGTGCGCTTCGTCCGGGCCAGCATGAAGGGCTGGAAATACGCCGAGGAGCACCCCGAGGAAGCCGCGCAGATCGTGCTCGACAACGACGAGACCGGGGCGCAGACCGAGGCCCATCAGGTCCGCATGATGCAGGAGGTCGCCAAGCTGACCGCCGGCTCGAACGGCGCGCTGGACCCCGCCGACGCCGAGCGGACGGTCGAGACGCTGCTCTCGGGCGGCTCTGACCCGGTGATCTCGAAGAAGCCCGAGGGGGCGTGGACGAGCGCGATCACCGACAAGGCGCTGAAATAGAGCCGGCGCGGCGGGTCCGGCCGGTTCCCGTAGGGGTTCGACGCTTCGAAAGGGCGCTGCGTTGGCAGCGCCCTTTGCCGTGCCGGCCGTCACCGCGACACCCGCAGGCAGCCGCGCCCGTCCCGCTTGGCGGCGTAGAGCGCCTCGTCCGCCGCGGCCTCGAGCGCGGTCCAGTCGAGGGTGGGGCAGTCGCGCGACAGCACCGCCCCGACGCTCGCGGACAGGGACTGGACGGTGCCGCCGATCGGCACCGGACGGGTGATCGCCGCACAGATCCGCGCCCCCAGCGCCTCGAGCTGGTGCGCATCGGCGAGGCCGGGGATCAGCAGCACGAACTCGTCGCCGCCGGTGCGCGCGATGGTGTCCTCGTCGCGCGTGACGACGCGCAGCCGTTGCGCCACCGCGCGCAGCATCGCATCGCCCGCGGCGTGGCCCATGCTGTCGTTCAGCGCCTTGAAGCGGTCGAGGTCGAGCACCAGCACCGCGAACTGCCGCTCGGGGTCTGCCACCGCGGCGCGGCGCAGGGCCTCGAACGCCAGCTCGAGCCCGCGGCGGTTCGAGAGCCCGGTGAGCGGGTCGGTGAAGGCCTCGGCCTCGGCCTTGCTGCGCGCCTCCTCCAGCCGCAGGTTGGCGCGGGTCAACTCGTCGGTCATGACGTTGTTGGCCTCGGTGAGAAACAGCACCTCCATGACCAACTCCGACGGGGCGAAGTCGCGGTCGGTGAGACCGAAGCGGCGGATCGCCTCGACCACGCCGATGCCGAACCCGAGGTTGAGCAGCGTCCCCCCCTGCCCGTCCGGGGCAGCCTGCCCCCTGAGCATGATGCCGTCGTCGCCGAGCAGCCGCAGGAACACCCGTCCCGTGGCCCCGGCCCCGGCGAGCCCCTCGGGCCCCGCGGGTTCGAAGGCGGCGTCGAACTGCGCGGCCTCGCCGATCAGGTGGCGAAGCGTCGTCCCCGCCGAGAGGATGCGGCGATTGGCGTCGAGATGCAGGTGCATCGGCATCAGCCGCAGGGCGGTCGTCATCACAGTCTCAGCCCCGCCGCTCATCCCAGCCCCACCATCGGATCGCTGAGCGAGAACGGCCGTCCCTCGCTGAAATCGGTGAGCGGCACCGAGACCGAGAGCCCCTCGGGCCGCACCGAGATCACCGCCAGCACCCCGTAATCGTCGGCCATGGCATGAAGGATGCCGCTCAGGACATGCGGCCACACCCCGTCCCCCTCGATCGCCACGCACCAGCCGTGCGCGGCGGCCCGGACCCGGATGCGGGGCAGCTCGAACCCCCTGACCACCATCGTGATCCGGTCGCCCATCTCGGGCAGGACCGTCATGAACCCGGCGAAATCCGGCGCCGCAAAGCGAAGCAGGCGGCGAATCGTCGGGATCCGCGCGACCCACGCGCCGATGTCCTCGGCCAGGTCACCCTCGCTGCGGGACAGTCGCCGGGCGAGTTCGGCGATCAGCGTGCGCGTGGTGGCGTCGCCATAGACGCGCATGACGACGAAGCCGCGGGGATCGACCCCCGCCGCGGCCGCCGCACCCGCCCACATCCCGTCGCCATAGGTGCTGCGCGTGAATTCCTCGATCGCCCGATTGACCAGCCCGTGCATTGCTCACCCTTCCGCTCGGCCGCACCATAGCCGCGCAGGGGTTAAGGCCGGGTAAAGATCAGCCGACCGCGCCCGCCTCGAGCGCCGCGCGGGCATAGGCGACGCGCGCCGCGGGCCAGCCGCTCGCCTCGGCAAAGCCGATGAGCCGCGCGTCGTCACCGCAGATGAAGTCGAGGAGCGCCGCCGCGAGATCCTCGGGCGTCCGCGCCGCGAGGCGCCGCAGGTCGCCCGGCGCAAGGCCCGTCTCGGCGGACAGCGCCCCGACCAGGTCGGGTGAGGCCGCGAGATGCGCGAGCAGGTCCTGGGTCAGCTGGTCGAGGGTCGCGCGCGAAATCATGACGGCAGGTCTAGCGATGGTGGGAGCCGCGGCGCAAGCACGAGCGCGTGAGCGGCGTGGGCGCAAACCATTTGTTAATCTTTCTAAGGAAGTGTGGTCATCACGAAACCCCAGAGGGCCACGGATGTCGGGTCAGATCCTCGTCGTTGACGGCACGGCGACACATCGAATCACGCTCAAGGTCAGGCTGGCTGCGGCCTGCTATGATCCGCTCACCGCGCGCACGGGGGCCGAGGCGCTGGCGATCCTGGCCCGGGCGCGCCCGACGCTGGTGCTGATCGGCGGCGAGCCGGGCGACATGGGGGCGGTCGATCTGTGCGGGCGAATCGCGGCCGGCTGGCCGGGGGTGCCGGTGCTGATGATCGTGCCGCAGGCCGACCGGATCGCGGCGCTCAAGGCGGGCGCGGCGGCGGTGCTCGACGGGCCGGTGGACGATCTGAACCTCTTCGCGCGCATCCGCGGGCTGATGCGGGACGAGGCCGATGCGGCGCCCCGTCCGCTGCTGGCAGGGCTGGCCGAGGACCAGGCGACCTTCGCCTTCGAGCCGGCGCTGCCGGCGCTGCCGCCGCCGTCCGTGCTACTGGTGGCCGGGGATACCGCGACGGCGCTCGGCTGGCGTCGCACGCTCGCGCCGCGGTTGGCGGCGCGGCTCTCGGTGGCGGATGCCGACCGCGCGCTGGCCGACGCCGCGGTGGGGTTGGTCCCGGATCTCTACGTGATCGCCGCGGACCTGAGCCTGCAGGGGGACGGGCTGCGGCTGCTCTCGGAACTGCGCTGCCGGCGGACCTCGCGGAACGCGAGCTTCGCGGTCGTCCTGCCCTCGCACCGGCAGGAGATGATGTCGGTGGCGCTCGACCTTGGTGCCGGCGACGTGCTGGCGGCGGGTTTTTCCGCCGAGGCCGTGGCCGACGAGGCTGCGTTGCGGCTGTCGGGCCTGATCCGGCGCAAGCGCTCGGCCGACAAGAACAGGGCGGCGGCCGAGCACGAGCGGACGCTGGCGCGGATCGATCCGCTGACGGGGCTGGTGAACCGCCGCTTTGCCCTGCCCCGGCTGGCGGGAATGTGCGATGCCCCCCCGCGGGACGGGCGCGGCTGCGCGGTGGTGGCGATCGACATCGACCGCTTCAAGCAGGTGAACGACCACCACGGCCACGCGGCGGGCGACGCGGTGCTGATCGAGGTGGCCGAGCGCATCGAGCGCGTCGTCCCGCCCTCCGGCTTCGTCGCGCGGATGGGCGGCGAGGAATTCCTGGCCGCCCTGCCGGACACCAGCCCCGCCGAGGCCGCCGCGCTTGCCGAGGCAATGCGGCAGGCTGTGTCGGCGCGTCCCGTCTCGGCCGGGGGCGCCGGGGTGACGCTCTCGATCACCATCTCGGCGGGCGTCTCGACGCTGACGCCGGACCTGTGCGGGGCCGGGCGCGACCGGGCCGCCGCGCTGCTGCTGCGCGCCGACGGGGCGCTGATGTCGGCCAAGCGGGCGGGGCGGAACCGGTTGATGGTCGCGGGGCTCGACGCGGTGGCGTGAGGGAGGACCAGGGACACTTAAAACGCTCTCAGCTTGCCCGGGCCGACTGGAGGTGCTTCGGCGCTGACCACTCCTTGGCAGTTACCCGAGCCAGCCACAGGCAGGCGCCGCGCCCACGCCCTAGCCTATGGTAGATTGCCCCCTGCTGTTGCCCAATGCCGGATGCCGGATGCCGGATGCCGGATGCCGGATGCCGGATGCCGGATGCCGGATGCCGGATGCCGGATGCCGGATGCCGGGACCGTGTGCGGGCGTTCAAGGCGTGTCCATCCCCGGCCTCAACACATCCCCACCCGCCAAGCCTTCCCCGCCACCCGCACCGCTTGCCCGGACCGCGCCCCGCTGGTAACACCGCCCCCATGGACGCGCGCGCCACTCTTTTCTGCTGCCGGATCGTCTGACATTCAGCCAGGCGGGACGTCCGGTATCGACGCGACCCCCGCCGCAGGGGGACCTCATGACCGAGATCAGGCTCACCAACAGCCGTACCCGCCGCAAGGAGGCGCTGGCGCCGATCCGCGCCGACGACGTGCGGATGTATCTCTGCGGGCCGACCGTCTATGACCGCGCGCATCTCGGCAATGCTCGGCCGGTGGTCATGTTCGACGTGCTGTTCCGCCTGCTGCGCCACGTCTATGGCGCCGACCACGTGAGCTACGTCCGGAACTTCACTGACGTCGACGACAAGATCAACGCCGCCGCGCTCGCCCGGCGCGAGGCAGGGGCGACGGGCACGCTCGAAGAGCTGATCCGCGCCCGCACGGCCGAGACGATCGACTGGTACCATGCCGACATGGACGCGCTTGGCGCGCTGCGCCCGGCGCTCCGGGGCGAGGCGACGGACCGGGCCGAGCCGCGCGCCACGGACTACATCCCCGAGATGATCGCGATGATCGGCCAGCTCGTTGCAGACGGCCACGCCTATGCCGCCGAGGGGCACGTGCTCTTCGACGTCCGATCGTTCCCGGACTACGGCGCGCTCTCGGGCCGGTCGGTGGACGACATGATCGCTGGCGCCCGGGTCGAGGTGGCGCCCTTCAAGCGCGACCCGATGGACTTCGTGCTCTGGAAGCCCTCGGACGACGATCTGCCGGGGTGGGACAGCCCCTGGGGCCGCGGTCGCCCGGGCTGGCACATCGAGTGCTCGGCGATGTCGGCCGCGCTGCTGGGCGAAAGTTTCGACATCCACGGCGGCGGCATCGACCTGCAGTTCCCGCACCACGAAAACGAGATCGCGCAGAGCTGCTGCGCCCACCCCGAGGCCGAGTTCGCCCGCATCTGGCTGCACAACGAGATGCTGCAGGTCGAGGGGCGGAAAATGTCGAAAAGCCTCGGCAATTTCTTCACCGTCCGCGACCTGCTGGATCAGGGCGTGCCGGGCGAGGTGATCCGCTTCGTGTTCCTGATGACGCACTATCGCAAGCCGATGGACTGGACCGCCGACAAGGCGCGCGAGGCTGAAGCCACGCTGCGCAAGTGGCGGGGGCTGGCGGGCGACACCCTGCCCGGCGCCCCCGACCCGGCGGTGATCGCGGCGTTGGCGGACGACTTGAACACCGCAGGCGCGCTGGCCCGGCTGCACGAGATGGCGCGCGCCCTGCCCGGCCCGACGGCACCCGCGTTCGTCGGCTCGGCCCAGCTTCTCGGGCTGCTGACCCCTGAACTGGGCGCGTGGGCGACGGCGGCCCCGGACCTCACGGCGCTGGCCGACCGGCTCGCGGCGCTGCGCGCGGCCGCGAAGCAGAGCCGCGACTTCGCCCCGGTCGATGCGCTCAAGGCGGCGTTGATCTCGGCCGGAGTCGAGGTGCGGATGACGGCCTCGGGCGTTGATCTGGTCGCCGGGCCCGGGTTCGACCCGGCGCGCCTGCCCGAACCCGTCTGAGGCCGCCATGACCGACCGCCTCAGCCTCTACGACACCACGCTGCGCGACGGCCAGCAGACCCAGGGCGTCCAGTTCACCGCCACGGAGAAGGCCGAGATCGCCGCCATGCTCGACGAGCTGGGGGTGGATTACATCGAGGGCGGCTGGCCGGGGGCGAACCCGACCGACAGCGAGTTCTTCGCCAACCCACCCCGGACCCGGGCGGTGATGACCGCCTTCGGCATGACCCGCCGCGCCGGGCGCTCGGCGGGCAACGATGACGTGCTGGCGGCGGTGCTGGATGCGCGCACGCCCGCCGTGTGCCTCGTCGGCAAGACCCATGATTACCACGTCCGCGAGGCGCTCGGCATCACGCTCGACGAGAACCTCGAGACGATCGGCAGCTCGATCGCCCATGTCGTGGCGCAGGGGCGCGAGGCGATCTTCGACGCCGAGCATTTCTTCGACGGCTATGCGGCGAACCCGGCGTATGCGCTGGCCTGCCTGCGGGCGGCGGCCGAGGCCGGGGCGCGCTGGATCGTGCTCTGCGACACCAACGGCGGCACCCTGCCCGACCGGATCGGCGCCGTCACCGCCGAGGTCATCGCCGCCGGCATCCCCGGTGCGCGGCTGGGCATCCACTGCCACGACGACACCGGCAACGCCGTCGCAGGCTCGCTCGCCGCCATCGCCGCCGGCGCGCGTCAGGTGCAGGGCACGCTGAACGGCCTGGGCGAGCGCTGCGGCAACGCGAGCCTCACCACGCTGATCCCGAACCTGCTGTTGAAAGAGCCGTTCCGCAGCGCCCTCTCGCTCGGCGTCGGGCCCGAGGGGCTGGCGGCGCTGACCCGCATCTCGCGGCGGCTGGACGAGATCCTGAACCGCGTCCCCGACCGGGCCGCGCCCTATGTCGGCGCCTCGGCCTTTGCCCACAAGGCGGGGCTGCACGCGAGCGCCATCCTCAAGGCGCCGCAGACCTATGAGCACGTCGACCCCGCGCTCGTCGGCAACGCCCGGGTGATCCCGATGTCGAACCAGGCGGGGCAGTCGAACCTGCGCGCGCGCCTCGCCGGAGCCGGGATCGCCGTCGAGCCGGGCGATCCGGCGCTCGCCCGCATCCTGTCGGCCGTCAAGGCGCGCGAGGATCAGGGCTATGCCTACGACTCCGCCCAGGCCTCGTTCGAGCTGCTGGCGCGGGCCGAGCTGGGCCAGATGCCGGCGCTGTTCGAGGTCGAGCGCTACCGGGTCACCGTCGAGCGGCGGCTGAACGCCATCGGGCGGCGGATCTCTGTCAGCGAGGCGGTGGTCGTGGTCCGCATCGGCGACCAGCGGGTAATGTCGGTGAGCGACTCGGTGGGCGAGACGGGCGAGGACGCCGGTCCGGTCAACGCGCTCTGGCGGGCGCTGGCCAAGGATCTGGGGCCGTGGCAGCGGTCGATCGACGAGATGGCGCTGACCGATTTCCGGGTCCGGATCATCGGGGCGGGCACCGACGCGGTGACGCGGGTGACGATCGATTCCGCCGACAGCCGCGGGGCGGCGTGGTCCACCGTGGGCGTCTCCCCCAACATCGTGGACGCGAGCTTTGAGGCGCTGGTGGACGCGATCCGCTGGAAGCTGATCCGCGACGGCGCGGCGTGAGCGGTGCCGAGGCGCTGATCGCCGGGCTGCGGCAAGCCGACCCCGACCGGCTGGCCATGGCGCTGCTCACGCCCCGTCCGGCGCGGCTGCGGCTGCTCGGCCTCTACGCGCTGAACGACGAGCTGGCGCGCACCGCGCTCGCGGCCCGCGAACCACTGGTGGCCGAGATGCGGGTGCGCTGGTGGGCCGACCGGCTCGCGGCGATGGCCGACGGGCCGCCGCCGGCGCACGCGCTCCTCGACGCGCTCTGGGCGGGTTGGGGCCGCGAGGCGGCGACGCTTGCCCCGCTGGCCGAGGCGCGGATGCATGACGCAGCTCGCCTGCCGCACCCGGACGTCGAGGCGGTGATCGCCTATGCCGACGCCACCGGCGGGGCGCTGATGGAGCGTGCCGGCGCGGCTCTCGGCGCAGGCGAGCCCGCCATGTTCCGCGACCAGGGGCGCGGCGCGGGGCTGGTGGCGTGGCTGCGCGCCCGCCCGGCGCTGGCGGCGCTGGGGCT
>NZ_JBHMQU010000026.1:0-9281 GCF_042435015.1 Paracoccus panacisoli
TGTCAGTTCACCCGGAGATTACGCCGCCGTCCAATTTCCACCACTTCCGAGACACGACCCGTCCACCCCGGGGGGCAGGGTGTTGGCATTGCCCAACTCCGGCGCCGAAAACGCCCCTGCCCGGTCCGACATCGCCGTGACCGTGGCGACACGCGGCCGCGACGCAGCGGCGACCAGCATCCCCTGCACCCATCCGGGGGTGACCCGCGCATCGCTGTTGAGGAGGATGGCGTGCTTGCGGCCAACTTCCTCAAGGCCCCGGTTGATCGTGCGGGTGAAGCCCAGGTTCTGGGCGTTGGTCAGCACTCGCATTCCGGGTCGGGCAGCGGCGCGGCGCATCAGTCCGGCAATCGCCGGGTCGGGCGATGCGTCGTCAATGAAGACCACCTCGACCTCGGGCGGGGTAAAGCGCGCCAGCCGCTCGATGCAGGTCTCGACGTCGTCGGCCGCGTTGTAGAGTGGGACGATCACGGCGACATCGCGCGGCGCAATCGGCAACACACCTTCGGTGAGGGCGTAGGACCGGGCGCGCGCGTCGACGACAACCTGCTTGCTCAAGGTCTCCCCGTCGGGGAAACGCAGCGACACGCTATGCGCCCCGGCCTCGAGACGCTCCAACGGCAGTGAGACGCGGATCCCGCCCAATCCCTCCGACGCGCCGAGCCCCATCAGGTCGCCACGAGGCTCGTTGTTGCGCGTGACGCAGTAGAACTGTCCGTCGATCAGCACGTCGATGGCAAAGACCAGACCGCGATCACGGTGATCCACGGCCCAGCCACGTAGCGTGTTCGGGCTGGCGTGCTCGATCTTCGCCTGCCACCGCGCTTCGCTGGCACGTGCGCCCTGCCTCGCATGGTGTCTGAGCCCGTCGGTCGCCGGAGAGACAACAACGTGCCGCAATAGAACCTTGCGCGTTCCGGCGCGGACGGCTTCCACGGTTGCGCCCGCGCGCAGGCCCGGCCCGTTCGCCGGCAGGCGCCAGTCAAAGCCAAATCGGCCGGAACCAATCCCCGCCTCTTCGAGATCCTTACGATGCTCGTCGGCGACGATCCCCTCGGCGATCTTCACACCATCGACGACCAGATCGAGTGTGATGGGGCCGGCGCTTGCCGCGTCCCTCACCCAGCCGACAATCATCCGGCCGGCCGCCTGATCTATGTTGCCCGGCTGGGCACTGCCGACCGCGCGTAATCGCCTGAGGCTTCGGGAAACGAGCCGCTTGACGTTGGTCAGGTTGATTCTGCTAGTCATTCTTGGTGTTCAATTCATCCCAGCCAACACGCACCCAGCCTCGAAATTAGAAATTGGGCCAAGCTGCTAGGTCACGGCGCGAGGATCCTCCCCCTCGAGCAGACCGCTTAGGTACCGCCCGTAATCGTTCTTTCCGAACAGCTTCGCGCGCGCCGTCAGCGCCTCGGCGTCGATCCAGCCGCAGTCATAGGCGATCTCGTCGGGGCTGCCCGACTGCATCCCCTGCCGCTTCTCAAGCGTGCGGACGAAGTTACCGGCGTCCAGCAGGCTGCCGTGCGTCCCGGTGTCCAGCCACGCATAGCCGCGCCCCATCCGCTCGACGTTGAGCCGCCCCTCGTGCAGGTAGGTCTCGAGCAGCGTGGTGATCTCAAGCTCGCCGCGGTCCGAGGGGGCCACCGCGCGCGCCCGGCGGGGGGCGTCGGCGTCGAGGAAATAGAGCCCCGTCACCGCGTAGTTCGAGGGCGGCACGGCGGGCTTCTCGATGATCTCGCGGGCCCGGCCCTCGGCGTCGAAGGCGACCACGCCATACCGCTCGGGGTCGGCGACGTGGTAGCCGAAGACCGTCGCCTCCTCGCGCGCGTCGGCGGTCCTGAGCAGCTCGGTCAGACCGTGGCCGAAGAAGATGTTGTCGCCCAGCACCATCGCCGAGGGGGCGCCGGCGAGGAATTCTTCGGCGAGGATATAGGCCTGCGCCAGCCCGTCCGGCGAGGGCTGCACGATCCAGGTGAAGCGCACCCCCCACTGGCTGCCGTCCCCCAGCAGGCGCTGGAACTGCGCCTGGTCGTCGGGGGTGGTGATGATGGCGATCTCGCGGATGCCGGTCAGCATCAGCACCGAGATCGGGTAGTAGATCATCGGCTTGTCATAGACCGGCAGCAGCTGCTTCGAGACGCCCATGGTGATCGGGTAGAGCCGCGTCCCGGACCCTCCGGCGAGGATGATGCCCTTGCGCTGCTGGCGGGGGGTGGTCATGCGTCAAGCTCCGTGATGACGGCGGCAAGGCCCGTGCGCCAGTCCGGGCGCGCGATGCCGAAGTCGCGAGTGATGGCGGTGCAGTCGAGCCGCGAGTTGAGCGGCCGGCGCGCCGGGGTGGGATAGGCCGAGGTCGGGATGTCCTCGACCGTGGGCGACAGGCCCGAGCGGGCGAAGATCGCGCGCGCGAAGTCGGCCCAGCTCACGTCCGGGGCGCCGGCGAAGTGGTAGATGCCGCCCTTCGAGGGGTCGGCCTGCATCTGCCGCGCCATTTCCAGCAGCGCGGCAGCGATGTCGGCGGCGGGGGTGGGGCCGCCGATCTGGTCGGCGACGATGGTCAGCCGGTCGCGCTCGGCCCCGAGGCGGCGCATCGTCTTGACGAAGTTCGTGCCATGGGCCGAGAACACCCAGCTCGTCCTGAGCACCGCCCACTGGCCGCCGGCGGCGGCGATGGCGCGCTCACCCTCGAGCTTGGTGGTGCCGTAGACGCCGATCGGCCCGGTCGGGTCGCTCTCGCGCCGGGGCGCGTCGCCGCTGCCGTCGAACACGTAGTCGGTCGAGACATGGACGAACGGAATGCCGAGCCCGGCGCAGGCGACCGCCATCGCCTCGGGTGCGTCACGGTTGATGAGCCGGGCGACGTCGGGCTCGGATTCCGCGCGGTCCACGGCGGTATAGGCGGCAGCGTTGATGACCGCCGCGGGCTTGCGCGCGCGGATCAGCGCGGCGCAGTCGTCGGGGCGGGTCAGGTCGGCCTCGTCGCGCCCGGCGAACTGCGCCTCGGGCGCCAGCCGCGCGAGTTCCCGCGCCACCTGCCCGGTCCGGCCGAAGATCAGTAACCCGCTCATGCCGCATCCCCTTTGCGTTCGTCCGGTCCCGCGCCGCCCAGCGCGTCGAGCCGCGCGGCCATCGTCTCGATCACCAGCGCGGACGCCGGATCGCCGCCCTGCGCCTCGGCCAGCGCCGGCAGGTGGGCGACCGCCGCGGACAGGGCCTCTGCCTGCGCGGCGAGCCCCGGCCCGTGCGCCGCCTCGAGCGCGCGCAGACTGTCGTTGCGGCTGTCGAGCGCCTGTTGCAGCAGCGCCAGCAGCGGGCCCGACAGCGCCGCATCGCTGCCGTCGCGGTCCTCGGCCAGCGCGTTGATCGCCCGGATCACCGGCACCACCGCGTCCGAGACCGACTCGTGCCGGCGCGGCGGCGCGCTGGCGCCGGTCAGGTCGATGTCCAAGAGCCGTCCCAGCGCCGGCAGCCAGTCGCCGTCCGCGTCGATCTCGGTCAGGTCGCGGGCGCCGTAGGCTGCGCCGAGGTCACGCCCCAGCCGGCGCACGTCGCCGAGCCGCCGCACCCGCGGCAGCGCCGCGAAATCGGCCAGCCCCACGGCAAGCCCGTACTCGTCGGCGTTGGCCGCGGGGTTCAGCATGAAATCCTTCCACATCGCGCGCACCCAGTCGCCCGGCGCCCGCGTCATCAGGATCAGCCGCACGTCCCAGCCCGCGGTCACCGCGCGGAACCACTCGAGATGGGCGGGGTCGAAATCGTCGAGATGCCGGCTCAGCCCCTCGGCCGAGATCAGCACGTCGCCCGAGGCAGCCGCCAGCGCCTGCTCCAGCCGCGCATCGGGGCCGAAGCGCAGCGCGTTCACCAGCCACTGGTGGCGCGCGGCCATGTGGTCCGTCGCCTCGGGCTCAGGCCAGTCGAGGCCCTGCCGGGCCAGCAGCGCCCGATTGGTCCCGGCCCAGTCCTGCAAGGCCGACGAGCCGCATTTGGGCAGCCCGACGTGCAGGAACAGGGACCGCGGCCCGACCATCAGCCGGTCCCCAGCCGCGCGCCCACCCCTTCGCGCGCCAGCAGCGGCCGCCACCACGCCTCGTTCTCGAGATACCAGGCGACGGTGCGGCGCAGCCCCTCCTCGACCGTGACCGAGGGGCGCCAGCCGAGTTCCGTGCGGATGCGGGTCGGGTCGATGGCATAGCGGCGGTCGTGGCCCGGCCGGTCGGCGACGAAGGTGATCAGCCGGTCGTGCGGCGCGCCCTCGGGCCGCATGGTGTCCAGATGGCCGCAGATGGTCCGCACGAGGTCGATGTTCTTCGCCTCGTTCTCGCCGCCGATGTTGTAGCTGCGCCCGACCTCGCCCCGCGTCAGGCAGGTCAGCAGCGCGTCGGCGTGATCCTCGACATACAGCCAGTCGCGGACGTTGCCGCCGTCGCCGTAGACCGGGATCGGCTGCCCGGCGAGCGCCCGCAGGATCACCACCGGCACCAGCTTTTCGGGGAAGTGATAGGGCCCGTAGTTGTTCGAGCAGTTGGTCAGCACCACCGGCAGGCCGTAGGTCTCGTGCCAGGCCCGCACCAGATGGTCCGACGCCGCCTTGCTGGCCGAATAGGGCGAGCGCGGGTCGTAGGGCGTCTTTTCGGTGAACTTGACCGCGGCGTCGTCGGGCAGCGAGCCGAACACCTCGTCGGTCGAGATATGGTGGAATCGGAACCCCTCGGGCCGCCCGGCGGCGGTCCAGTAGGCGCGGGCCGCCTCGAGCAGGTTGTAGGTGCCGGTGACGTTCGTCTCGATGAACGCACCCGGCCCGTCGATCGAGCGGTCCACGTGGCTTTCGGCCGCAAGGTGCATCACCGCGTCAGGGCGGTGGGTGGCGAACACCCGGTCGAGCGCCGCGCGGTCGCGGATGTCGGCGTGCTCGAAGGCGTAGAGCGGGCTCTCGGCGACGCTCGCCACGTTCTCGAGGTTTGCCGCATAGGTCAGCGCGTCGAGGTTGACGACGCCGTGCCCCGCCGCCACCGCCTGACGGACGACGGCCGAGCCGATGAACCCGGCACCGCCGGTGACGAGAATCTTCATGCCCGCACCTCCTTTCCGGCCCAGACGGGCGCGGGGAAGTCGGAAAGGTCGAAGGGCGAATCCCAGTCGGCGAAGGCGGGGGCGATGGTGTCCTTCTCGGACAGCACCGGCGCATCCGTTCCCCAGTCCACCCCCACGCTGTCCCAGCGCACCCCGCCGTCCGCGGCGCGGTCGTAGTGGTCGGTGCATTTGTAGACGACTTCAGTCATGTCCTCGCGGGTGACGAAGCCGTGCAGGAAGCCCGCCGGCACCCAGAGCTGGCGGCCGTTCTCGGCGCTCAGTTCCACCCCGACCCACTGGCCGTACTGCGGGCTGCCGCGCCGCGCATCCACCGCCACGTCGTAAAGCCGCCCGCGCCCGCAGCGCACCAGCTTGCCCTGCGCGTGCGGCGGCGCCTGGTAGTGCAGCCCCCTGAGCGTGCCAGCCTTGGCCGACAGCGAGTGGTTGTCCTGCACGAACTCGGGCAGCTCTATCCCCGCCTCGACCAGCGTCCGGCGGTTCCAGCTTTCCGAGAAGAACCCCCGGTGGTCGCCGAACCGCGGCGGGGTGAGGATCAGCACGCCGGGCAGCGCGGTGGGTTCGATCAGCATCGGGATATCCTTCGTTACGACGCCCCTATGACACCGCAGCCGGAGTTTTGGAAGTGATCCCCTTCCGGCGCAGTCGGGGGAAGCGGTACGGAGCTCACCCCCTTACCGCGCGGTACCGCTACAGCGCTGGCATGACAGTGTCGACGCATCGCGGAGAGAGGGGGATGGTGCCCGGAGGCGGATTCGAACCACCGACACGCGGATTTTCAATCCGCTGCTCTACCAACTGAGCTATCCGGGCGCCCTGCGGGGCGTTGCCGCCCGTGGGTGGAGCGTTCCTAGACAGTCGCGGCGGGGCTGTCCAGAGGCAAAACGCGGCTCAATCGTCGTCGCGGCGGTCGCGCCCGTCAGCCTCGGGCGGGACGGACGCCGGGTCCACCGGCTCGCCCGGGATGGCATAGTCGCCGCGCAGCCAGCGGGCGAGGTCCACGTCGGCGCAGCGCCGCGAGCAGAATGGGCGATAGGCCGGGTCGGCGGGGCGCTGGCAGATCGGGCAGCTCACTCCGGCTCTCCGGCGGTGGCGGCGACGGCGGCCAGCGGCACGCGGTCGCGCTTGCGGTTCAGCTCGAAAAGCCCCATCGCCGTCCAGCCGATCAGCACCGTCTCGGTCCCGTCGGCCTTGAAGGCGGCGCGCAGCACCTGCTCGATCGTGCCGCGGTCGCGCTTGGGGCTGGGGGCGAAGTCGATCACCACCTGCCCGCCCAGGCCCCGCAGGCGAAGCTGGCGCGGCAGGTCGCGGGCCAGCGCGATGTTGGCCTTGAGCGCCGCCGCGGGCGTGGTGTCGCGGCCGGTGTTCACGTCCACGGCGACGAGCGCGCGGGTCGCCTCGATCACCGCGAAGCCGCCGCCGGGCAGGTCGAGCTCGTCGTCGAGCAGCGCGTCGATGGCGGCGGCGACGCCGTGGGTGTCGAAGCTGTCGTCGCCCTCGTCCACCGCGTCGGGGGCGGGGTCGGCCCAGTCGGTCCAGGCGGCGCGCCACGGCAGGTCGGCGTCGACCAGAAGCTCGGGCCGGCCCGAGACGTCGCCCATCACCTCTACCGCGAGGCCGGCGAGGCTGCCCGCCTCCTCCGCCACCTCGGCGTCCTGCGCGGCGGCGGCGGCGCTGCGAATCACCAGGCCGAGCGTTTCGGGCGCGCCGGCGGCGGCCAGCGCCGCCTCGCCCAGCGCGGTCAGGCGAGCGCGCACGCCTTCGTCGCGGATGCGGCGCGAGACGTTGACGCCGGGCGCGCCGGGGGTGGCGAGCGCCGTCTGCCCGCGAAAGATCACCCGCTGGGTGCAGGGGATGGCCTTGCCGTCATCGGCGACGCCCGAGACCTGGACGATCAGCGTCTGCCCCTCGCTCAGCCCCTTGGCGTCGCGCAGGAAGCCGCGCTCGCCTTCGGGCAGGCGCAGGAAGACGCCGCCCTGCCCCTTCACCAGGCGATCGACCACCGCCCGGCAGACGCTGCCCGGCGGCAGCGGGGTCAGGCCCGACAGGTCGAACAGCAGGTCCTGCAACTGCCCGTCCACCATCAGCGCCGCGGCCTCGCCCCCGAAATGGCGGCCCAGAACGACCTGGCGACCCTTCATGCGAATTCTCCTGTCACGGGCGCGGCGCGGGGCTCGACAACCGGCGCGGCGGTGACGCCGGCGGCGGCCAGCAGCACCGCGGTCTCGGCCAGCGGCAGGCCGACCACGGCGGTGAACGACCCCTGCAGCCACGGCACGAAGGCCGCGGCGGGCCCCTGGATGGCGTAGCCCCCGGCCTTGCCGCGCCAGTCGCCCGAGGCAACATAGCCTGCGATCTCGGCGGGGCTGAGCGGGCGGAAGCGGACCGTGGTCTCGACCAGCCGGTGCCGCGCGCGACCCTCGGCGGCGACCGTCACGGCGGTCAGCACCCGGTGGCGGCGACCCGAGAGCAGGCGCAGGAACGCGGCCGCCTCGGCCGAGTCGGCGGGCTTGCCGAGGATGCGGCGGCCCGCGACCACCGTGGTGTCGGCGGCCAGCACCACGCCCGGTTCGACCGCCGCCACCGCGGCAGCCTTTTCGGCGGCCATGCGGGCGACATAGGCGCGCGGCGCCTCGGCCTTGCCGGGGGTCTCGTCGATGTCGGCGGGGATGATCGCGTCGGGCACGATCCCGATCTGGGCCAGCAGTTCCAGCCGTCGCGGGCTGGCCGAGGCGAGCACCAGGCGCGGCCGCGCGCCCTGCGCGGGCCCCGCTGGCGCCTTACTTGAAGCGGTAATTGATCCGACCCTTGCTGAGGTCGTAGGTGTTCATCTCGACCTGCACCTTGTCGCCGGCCAGAACCCGGATGCGGTTCTTGCGCATCTTGCCCGCCATATGCGCGATGATCTCATGGCCGTTCTCGAGCTCGACCCTGAATGTCGCGTTGGGCAGAAGTTCCTTCACGACGCCGGGGAATTCGAGCATCTCTTCCTTGGCCATGATCTCTCCTGTAGGGAATCCGCCTGTCGCGGACCTGCGCCATATGCGGCGAAACCCCGGCTTTTTCAAGAGGGGCGTGCGGTGGGCCGTTCGCGCCCGCCGCCGGCGTGACGAATTGCCGCCCGAAGCGGGTGCTCACGGCCCGGTCACGGGTCTTTGCCGGCCGTTCACGACAATTTCGGGGAACGTCCTGGGCGGAATGAGGTTTGATGCGCACATCGCCCGCGTTGCGGGCACGAGCACGCAGCCTTGCGCCCGACGCGGCGCCCGAGACAAGGAATCGCCATGCGCCGGATCTTTCGTGACACGACCGCCATCGCCCTGGGGCTGGGGCTGACCCTGCCCGCGCTCGCCTCGGCGCAGACGCTCAGCGCCGCCGATGCAGCGCGCGTGGGCGCCGAGCGCGCCGCCAACATGCCCGAGCTGGCCCGGATGCTGGACGAGGAGATCGGCGACGGGCTGACCGCCGACAAGCTGGTCTGCCTGATGAACGCGCCCAAGCCCTGCCCCGAGGCGGCGCCGCAGTTCACGCCCGAGGGGATCGCGGTGCAGCTTGTCGAGGACGGCAGCTTCATCCTCGCCCCCGCCCCGCAGCAGACGATGCGGGTCAAGGACGGCGAGCTGGTCCCGGTCGAGGGCGGCAAGATCTACGGCAAGCCGCTTGCCGCGGCGCCGGCCGCCGAGCCGGTGGTGACCGCGGCTGCGGCCCCGGCCGAAGCGCCGGTGGTGGTGCCGGCCGAGCCCGCGGCAGAGGCCCCGGCCGCCGAACCGGCGGCCGAGCCTGACGCCGTGGCCGAGGCCGGGCGCGCCGCCGCCAAGGACGCGGCCGACGCGGCGAAGGACGCCGCCAAGGACGCCAAGGAGGCTGCCAAGCACGAGGCCAAGGCCGCGAAAGACGAGGCCAAGGACGTCGCAAAGGCAGCGAAGGATGAGGCCAAGGCGGTGAAGGACGCCGCGAAGGACGCGGCCGCCGAAGCGCGCGACGCGGCCAAGGCCGAGGGGGCGCCCTCGGACGACGAGCTGGCGAAGGCGCTGGCCGAACGTGCCGCGTCGGCCGAAGCGGCTGCCACGCCGCCCGCCCCGGCGCCCCCGGCCGAGACGGCGACGGCCGCACCGGTCGTGACCCCCGCCGCGCCGCCCGCGACCCCGGCCGAGACCGAATCGGCCGCCCCGGCCCCGGCGACGCCGTGG
>NZ_JBHMQU010000027.1:0-28983 GCF_042435015.1 Paracoccus panacisoli
GCCCGAATTGTAACCCAAGGACCGTCACCAGCCCCCAAGCAGAAAACCCATCTAGGTCCCCAGGACCAAACCGTCAAGCCCAAACCCGACAATTTCTTCCAGAACCCCGAAGAGCCGGTCCAGCCAGTCAACCCGGCCTTCCCTCCCGAGCCAGCGTCTCGCCGTCTCGGTGAAGCGGTGTTTAGGGTCAGCGATCGGAGGCCGCAAGCAGAATTTTCGACCTGCCGGAAAAATTCCTGCAAGCGACTGTTCTGTTTGATCTTTTCTCAGGCGCCTTGCGGGCCTTCCAAGAGAATCGCACGGCCAGGTAACAGGCCAGCGACAGAATCGCAGCGCCGATTCCCCGACTCGACCCGACTCGCGGGCAAAGAAAAAGGGCGCGGCCAGCGGCCGCGCCCCCAGATCGTCTCGCGGAAAGACCGCGACTCAGCGCTTCGAGAACTGGAAGGACCGGCGGGCCTTGGCCTTGCCGTACTTCTTCCGCTCGACCACGCGGCTGTCGCGGGTCAGGAAGCCCGCGGCCTTGAGCGGCGCGCGCAGCCCCGGCTCGTGCAGCTGCAGCGCCTTCGAGATGCCGTGCTTGACCGCACCGGCCTGGCCCGACAGCCCGCCGCCCGCAACGGTGGCATAGACGTCGTACTGGCCGGCGACGCCGGCGATGTCGAACGGCTGGCGCAGGATCATCTGCAGCACCGGACGGGCGAAGTACTCGCTCATGTCCTTGCCGTTCACGGTCACCTTGCCCGAACCCGGCTTGACCCAGACGCGGGCGACCGCGTCCTTGCGCTTGCCGGTGGCGTAGGCGCGACCCTGCGCGTCGCGCTGCGGCTCACGCGGGGCGGCGGACAGGCTCTGCGCCTCGGCAGAGGACGACCCCAGCACGCCGCCGGCGTTCGCGGTCACGGCGTCCTTGAGCTGGTCGAGGGATTTGATGTCTTCGGCCATGATCAGGCGCTCCGGGTGTTCTTGGTGTTCATCGACTTGACGTCCAGCACTTCGGGCTGCTGGGCCTCGTGCGGGTGCTGGTCGCCGGCATAGACGCGCAGGTTGGTCATCTGCTGCTTGCCCAGCTTGTTGCGGCTGATCATGCGCTCGACGGCCTTGATCACCACGCGCTCGGGGTGGGCGCCGTCCAGAACCTGCCGCGCGGTGCGGAACTTGATCCCGCCCGGGTGGCCGGTGTGCCAGTAGTAGCGCTTGTCGTCGCGCTTGTTGCCGGTCATCTGCACCTTGTCGGCGTTGATGACGATGACGTTGTCGCCCATGTCCATGTGCGGGGTGAAGGTCGGCTTGTGCTTGCCGCGCAGGCGGCTCGCCACGATCGTCGCCAGGCGGCCCAGAACGACGCCCTCGGCGTCGATCAGGATCCACTTCTTCTCGATGTCCGCCGGTTTCGCGGTGTAGGTCTTCATCTCGGTCTTCCCTTTCGGGGCGGTGTGAAATCGGATGGGCGTGTATCGCGGAACCGCGCCCACGGGTCAAGCGCCGCGGCCGCCATTTTCCCTAGTCCCGCCAATGTCTTGCAAGATGGGTATCTTGATACCGCAGCCAAACCCGCCGTTCTGTCACGCTTTCGGCGGAATCGAGTAGGTCAGCGAGGCCCGCGCGACCGGCGCCTCGTCCCCAACGGACCGGATCAGCACGTCGCCCACCGCCAGCACCCGGCCCAGCTTCAGCATCCGGCACTCAGCCACCAGATCGCGGCCCGCCGCCGGTTTGCGCAGAAAGTCGATGCTGCCGCCGGTCGTGACCGCCAGCGGCACCCGCCCGACCTGCGCCAGCACCGCGGCATACATCGCCAGGTCCGCCAGCTCGAACATCGTCGGCCCCGAGACGGTGCCGCCCGGCCGCAGATGCCGCTCGGCCACCGCGAGGCGCACCCGCGCCCCGTCCGCCCCCGCCTGCTCGATCAGGTAGCCCGCAACCTGCGGAAAGATCTCGGCGAGGTACGCCTCGACCTCGGTTGCGCTCAGTGCCGTCATGCTTGCCCCCCATCGTTGCCGGTCTAGACTGTGCCCGCCATCCACGGGAGGAAACAATGGCCGATCCGCACGCCCCGATGCCCGTCCACCGCGAGGATCGCGGCGCGGTCGCCCGCCTCGTGCTGTCCAGCCCGCAGAACTACAACGCCCTCTCGCGCGAGATGATCGCGGCGCTGCGCGACGCGCTGGACGCCATTGCGGCGGACGAGGCGGTGCGGGTGGTGGTCATCGCCGCCGAGGGCAAGGCCTTCTCGGCCGGCCACGACCTGCGGCAGATGCAGGCCGCCCGCGCCGAGGCCGACGGCGGCCGCGGCGCCTACGAATCGCTCTTTGCCGACTGTGCCGCGCTGATGCAGGCGATCCCCGCCCTGCCGCAGCCGGTCATCGCCGAGGTGCAGGGCATTGCCACCGCCGCCGGCTGCCAGCTCGTCGCCTCGTGCGACATGGCGGTGGCGGCCGAGGGGACGCGCTTCGGCGTCAACGGCGTCAACATCGGGCTGTTCTGCTCGACCCCCATGGTCGCGGTCACCCGCGCCATCCCGGCCAAGGCGGCGTTCGAGCTGCTCACCACCGGCGCCTTCATCGACGCCGCCCGGGCCGCCGAGCTGGGGCTGGTCAACCGCGTCGTCCCCGCCGACCGCCTCACCGCCGAGACGATGGCCCTGGCCGAGACCGTCGCCGCCAAGCTGCCCGCGGCGATCCGCATGGGCAAGCGCGCCTTCCAGGCGCAGCGCGGCCTCTCGCTCGCCGACGCCTACACCCACGCCGGCGAGGTCATGTGCGAGAACATGATGCTGCCTGACACCGACGAGGGGCTGACCGCCTTTCTCGAGAAACGCCCGCCCGCCTGGGCCGATCAGCCGATCAGCGCCAGCGCCGGGAAGGTCTCGAGCAGCCAGTAGCTGATCACCCCCAGCCAGCCGGTCAGCAGCAGCACGCCGACCGCGATCAGCAGCACGCCCGAGACGCGCTCGATCATCCCCATGTGCAGCTTGAGGCGGTTCATCACGCCCATCGAGCGCTCGATGAACAGCGCCGACAGCAGGAACGGGATGCCGAGCCCCAGCGCATAGACGCCCAGAAGCCCCGTCCCCCGCGGCGGGTCGGTGGCGGCCAGCGTCAGGATCATGCTCAGCTGCGGCCCGATGCAGGGCGTCCAGCCGAAGGCGAAGGCGAGGCCCAGCAGATAGGCCCCCATCGCCGTGCCGCCCCGCTCTCCGGTGTCCACCCGCGCCTCGCGGTCGAGGATCGGGATGCGGAAGACGTGCAGGAAATGCAGGCCGAGCAGGATGACGAAGGCGCCCGAGGCCTTCACCAGCAGCGGCTGGTACTGCAGGAACGCCCGGCCGAAGGCCGAGGCGGCATAGCCCATCAGCAGGAACACCGTGCTGAGCCCGAGGACGAAGAACAGCGCCGGCAGCACGGCGCTGCGCTGGCGCTCGCGCAGGGCCGACACCTTCACCCCGGTCATGTAGGCGAGATACGGCGGCACGATCGGCAGCACGCAGGGCGACAGGAAGGACAGCACCCCGGCCGCCAGCGCCACGAGCGCGGCGGGCAGAAAGGCGGCGTCGACGACTTCGATCCCGAACATGGGCGGCACCTTGCAGAATGGGCAGGGGCCGGGAAAGACCCCGGCCCCCGTTCAGTCGGTCACGGCTGCGTCAGCCGAGCGACCACCAGCCGCGGCGCTTGGGCCGCCCGGCCTCGGGTTCGTCGTTGGCGGCGGCCGGCGAAGCCTCGGCCTGCGGTTCACCGGCGGGTTGATCCGCCGAGTCGCCCGCATCGTCGGCAGTCTCGGCCTCTGGCTCGGCATCGGTCACGGCCGCATCGGCCAGTTCCGCGCCGGCGGCAGGCGTTGCCTCCGCCGTAGCCTCGGTATCGGCCTCGGTCACGACCGGCTCGCCCGCGTCCGATTCGGGCAGCACGGCCTCGGGCAGCGCCCCGGCAGAGCCCGCCGCGGCCTCGTCGGCGTCCAGCGCATCGCCCGCGGCGGCCTCGTCGCCACGCGGCGCGCTCGCCTCGGTCGCGGGCGCATCGTCGCCCAGCCCGTCGGCGTTGGCGGGAACACCCCCGGCCTCGTCCAGGTCGGCGACGCCTGCGGGCACGTCGCGGCTTTCGTCCACGATCTCGCCCGCCTTGGTCGCCGCGGCGACCGGCGGCGCGACCGGCGCGGCGCTGTCGTCCTCGACATCCGACTTGCGGCGGCGCGAGCGGCTGCGGCGGCGCGGCTTGGCCCCGGCGTCACCCTCTGCAGTCTCGCCTTCGACGGCCTCACCCTCCACGGCCGCCACCGGGTTTGCCTCGCCCTCGACCGTCCCGGCCCCGGCGTCCGCCTGCGCGGCGTTGTCGTCGTCGCCCTCGCCCGAGCCATTGGCCTCGGCCCCGGTCTCGTCGTCCCCGCGCCCGCCGCGACGGCGGCGGCGACGGCGGCGACGGCCGCGGCCCTCGCCCTCGTCCTCGGACGCCTCGGCCGGCGCCGGCCGGGCGGCCGCGGTCGATTCGGCCTCGTCGGCTTCGGCCTCGGCCACGTCCAGCACCGCCTCGGCGGCATCCTCGGCCTCGTCGATCCGCGCCATCAGATTGGCATCGACCGACAGCGCCGAGGTCACCGGCTCGGGCACCGCCCGTGTCGCCGTCTTGAACTTCTCGAGCGTGAAGTCGGGCGAGATCAGCGCCGGGTCGGCCTCGACCCGCACCGACAGGCCGAAGCGCGACTCGATCATCGCGATGTGCTCGCGCTTCTGGTTCATCAGGAAGTTGGCGACCGCGACCGGCGCCTTGACCAGCACCTCGCGCGAGCGCTTGCGCGTGCCCTCTTCCTCGATCGCCCGCAGGATCGTCAGCGCCATCGAATCGTCCGAGCGGATCAGCCCGGTGCCGTGGCAATGCGCGCAGGGCTGGGTGGTGCTTTCCAGCATCCCCGGCCGCAGCCGCTGGCGGCTCATCTCCATCAAGCCGAAGCCCGAGATGCGGCCGACCTGGATCCGCGCCCGGTCATTCTTCAGCGCATCCTTGAAGCGCTTCTCGACGGCGGCGTTGTTCTTGCGCTCGTCCATGTCGATGAAGTCGATGACGATCAGACCGGCGAGGTCACGCAGCCGCAGCTGGCGGGCGATCTCGTCCGCCGCCTCGCAGTTTGTCTTGTAGGCGGTTTCCTCGATCGAGCCTTCCTTCGTCGCCCGCCCCGAGTTCACGTCGATGGCGACCAGCGCCTCGGTGATGCCGATGACGATATAGCCGCCCGACTTGAGCTGCACGACCGGGTTGAACATCCCCGACAGGTAGCCCTCGACCTGATAGCGCGCGAACAGCGGCATCGGGTCGGTGTAGTGCTTCACCGCCCGCACCTGGTCGGGCATGATCATCGCCATGAAGTCGCGGGCGGTGCGATAGCCGCGCTCGCCCTCGACCCAGACCTCGTCGATCTCCTTGCTGTAGAGATCGCGGATGGTGCGCTTGATGAGGTCGCCCTCTTCGTAGATCGGCGCCGGGGCCATCGACTTGAAGGTCAGCTCGCGGATCTGCTCCCACAGCCGCATGAGGTATTCGTAGTCGCGCTTGATCTCGGTGCGGGTGCGCTGGCTGCCCGCGGTGCGGATGATCAGCCCGGCGCCCTGCGGCACCTCGAGGTCGCCCGCGATTTCCTTGAGCTTCTTGCGGTCGGCGACGTTGGTGATCTTGCGGCTGATCCCGCCGCCGCGGGCGGTGTTGGGCATCAGCACGCAGTAGCGGCCGGCGAGCGACAGATAGGTGGTCAGCGCCGCGCCCTTGTTGCCGCGCTCTTCCTTGACGACCTGGACCAGCATGATCTGCCGGACCTTGATCACTTCCTGGATCTTGTAGCGGCGCGCGCGGGGCTTGCGGGCCGGGCGGATTTCCTCGGCCACGTCCTCTTCGGCGACCGATTCGATCTCGTCGTCGTGATGGTCGTCGTCGCCCTCGCCCGAGTCGCGGGCCTCGGTATTGCGGGCCTCGGGGGCGCCGGTTTCGGGGCTGGCCTCGACGGCATCGGCGTCGCCGCCCTGGCCTTCGACGGTCGGGTCGACCACGTCGCCGCCGGCGGCCGAGAAGCCCTGCTCGATGGCGGCGTCCTCGGCGTCGGTCTCGATGACCTCCATCCCGGCGATCTCGGCGGTGGTGACGGCGTCGCCCGCGGGGGCGCGCTCGGCGCGCTCACCGCCGTTGTCGCGGCTGCGGCGCGAGCGGCCCGAGCCGCGGCGTTCGCGCGAGGATTCCTCGGCCTCGGCGGCCTCGGCGGCGGCGCGATCCTCTTCGATCAGGGCCCGGCGGTCGGCGGCGGGGATCTGGTAATAGTCCGGGTGAATCTCGGCGAAGGCGAGGAAACCGTGGCGGTTTCCGCCGTAATCCACGAACGCTGCCTGCAGCGAGGGTTCGACCCGCGTGACCTTTGCCAGGTAGATGTTGCCAGCCAGCTGGCGCTTGTTCAGGGTCTCGAAATCAAAATCGTCGACCCGCGTTCCATCGGCCACGACCACCCGAGTTTCCTCGGCGTGGGTGGCGTCGATCAACATCTTCTTTGCCATGTATCTTGCTTTCGCGCAGCCCTCCGCGTCCTGCCGTGCAGGGGGAAAGAGAGGGGGTGCGTGTTGATGCGGACGCGGGGCGCGCAAGCGGGGATGGGGACATGGCCGGTCCGGCCGACAGGGCCGCCGGACCGTGATGGCCCCGCAACCCCTTGAAAACCCTGCCCGTCGCGCGATCCATCGCGTCTGTTACCTCTTGCCCGGAACGGCCCCGAGGGGCCCGCGCCGGGCGGCGAATGTTCTGATCCGCGGACGGATGCCCGGCCGGATCGGCTTTCTCTGCGCGACCTGCCCCGAGCCCGAAGGCCCGGACGCGAGTGGCCGCGCTGCGAAACTGGCGGACGGCGGACCGCGGAATGGCGGTCGCGGATCGTCCTGCCTGCAACATAGGCGCGGGGGGGCGGGATTGACAATGGATAACCGTCGGCATTCCCCGGCGCCGCCCCTCAAGCCCCTGCGATGCGAACCGAAAGCCGATGCACGACACATGCAGCGTTCGTGCATCGTTCATGCAACGTTCGTGCACAGTTCATGCGAACGATCATGCGGCAAGCACACGCGGGCGCCCCGCAGCGGCCTTACAGGTAGTCGCCGCGGCTCAGGCCGTATTTCGCCATCTTCTCGTTCAGCGTCCGGCGCGGCAGGCACAGCTCGTCCATCACCGCCGAGATGGCGCCCTTGTGGCGGCGCATGGTGTTGTCGAGCAGCATCTTCTCGAAGCTCTCGACGTATTCCTTGAGCGGCTTGCCCTCGGTCGTCGTCGCGTCCGCGGTCTGGCTGTCGTAGCCGTCGGCCATCAAGAGCGAGGCGATCGAGCCCGAGCCGCGGCGGTTCTGCAGCACCGCGCGCTCGGCCACGTTGATGAGCTGGCGGACATTGCCCGGCCAGGGCGCCTGCAGCAACTGGGCGGCCTCCTGCGCGGTCACCTGCGGCGGCTCGCAACCGTATTCGTCGGCGAACTGCTCGGTCATGCGGGTGAAGAGCGACAGGATGTCCTCGCCGCGCTGGCGCAGCGGCGGCAGGGTGATCTTGAGCGCCGAGAGCCGGTAGAACAGGTCGGGGCGCAGGCTGTCCTCGGCCCGCCGCCCCTCGCCGCGGGCGTTCGAGATGGCGATGATCCGGGTCTCGGCCGGCTGGCCCTGATCGGCGATGAACGCCAGCAGCCGGGCCTGCAACGGCTCGGACAGCGCGTCGATGTCCTCGAGGCACAGGGTCCCGCCGCGGGCTTCCTCGACCGCGGGCAGGCCGTCCTCGACCGGGCCGAAGAGCCGGGTGGCGAGCAGGTCGTCGCTGTAGGCCGCGCACGAGATCGGCACGAACTTCTTCGACGCCCGCGGCCCGACGGCGTGCAGCGCGTGGGCGACCAGCGTCTTGCCGGTGCCGGTCTCGCCGTCGATCAGCACGTGGCCGTCGGCCTGGCCGAGGTCGAGGATGTCCTCGCGCAGCCGCTCCATCGCCGGGCTGGCGCCGACGAGCTTCGACATGACCTGCTGCCCCTCGGACAGGTCCCGGCGCAGCGCCCGGTTGTCCAAGGTGATCCGCCGCGCCAGCGTGGCCTTTTTCGCCAGTTCGGTCATGCGGTCGGGGTTGAAGGGCTTCTCCATGAAGTCCATCGCCCCGAGGCGCATCGCCTCGACCGCCATCGGCACGTCGCCGTGGCCGGTGATCATGATGACCGGCAGGCCCGAATCCTGCCCCATCAGCCGCTTGAGGAAGGCCATTCCGTCCATCCCCGGCATGCGGATGTCCGAGATCACCACCCCCGGCCAGTCCGGGCCGATGGCCTTGAGCGCGTCCTCGGCACTGGGGAAGGTCTCGGTGCGGAAGCCCGAGAGGCTCAGCCACTGGCTGATCGATTCGCGCATGTCGGGCTCGTCGTCGACGATCGCCACGGTCATGGTCTGGGCCATAGGTTGCGTCCCTTTCGTCATTCCGCCGCCAGCGGCCGGGCGCTGCGCGCGCCGGGTTCGTAGAGCGGGAGTTCCACATCGAACACCGCACCGCCGCTGTCGCGGTTGTGCGCGGTCATCCGACCGCCGAAGTCGGCCACGATGCCCGATGAAATCGCAAGACCAAGCCCCGTGCCCTCGCCCGGCTGCTTGGTCGTCCAGAAGGGTTCAAACAGCTTTTCGAGGTCCGCGACACCCGGCCCGTTGTCGCGCACCGACAAATGCGCGTGAGACAGCCGGTCCACCACCAGCTCGATCGAGGGATCGCGGACCCGCTTGGTCGCGTCCATCGCGTTGCGGATCAGGTTGATGATGACCTGTTCCAGCCGGATGCGGTCGCAGAGCACCATCACCGGCTCGCGCGGCAGCGAGCGTTGCAGGCGGACCCGGCGGTGGCGCAGCTGCGGCTCCATCATCGTGAGCGCGCCGGAGAGCGCCACGCGCAGGTCCACCGGCTCGAACGCTTCGCCGCCCTTGCGGGCATAGGACTTGAGCTGCCGGGTGATCGTCCCCATCCGCTCGAGCAGGTCGTCGATGCGCTGGAACGAGGTCAGCGCCTCGTCGCCGCGGTCACGCTCGATCAGCAGGCGGGCGCCGGCGAGATAGGTCTTCATCGCCGCGAGTGGCTGGTTCAGCTCGTGGCTGACGCCGGCCGACATCTCGCCCAGCGCGGCCAGCTTGGAGGCCTGCTGCACGGTCTGCTCGGCCACCCGCAGCTCGTTCTGGACCCGCTCGCGCTCGGCGATCTCACGCGTCAGGCGGCTGTTCAGCGCCCTCAGCTCCGCCGATTCGCGGCGGTAACGGGCCGACTGCACCCGCGCCCGGCGCGAGAGGACGTAGAACCCGGCGGCCAGCAGGATGGCGAAGCCCATGATCTCGAGCGCGAGGAAGGCGTTCACCCGCTCACGGATCGAATCGAAGGTGGTGAAGAGCGTCATCCGCCAGCCGCGGAAGGGTATCCGCGTCTCGGACTGCATCACCGCCTTGCCGCGGACATAGGCGTCGGCGGGGCGGGTGGACCAGTCGGCGGTGACCTGGAAGGCGCGTTCGATGGCCGAGGGGGCCGAGCGGACGGCGAGCGCGTCCTTGAGCGTCAGCCCGCGCCAGCGCGGCTCGGTCGACAGGATGATCCGCCCCTCGCTGTCGGTGACGGCCACGGCGTCCGAGATCCCCGACCACGACCGCTCGAGCCGCGTGAGGTCGGCGCCGACGACGATCACCCCCAGCGTCTTGCCGTCATGGATCACTGCCCGCGAATAGGTGAAGTCGTAGCCGCCGGTCTCGGATTCCGACACCGTGAACACGGTGTCGTTGGTCCTGAGCGCATCGACGTAGAAGGGCGCGAGCACATAGTTCGTGCCCAGCACCCGCCGGTCGGTGGCGCCCACCGTGCGGCCCGAATTGTCGAGCAGCCGGATCGAGGCGGCGCCGATCTCTTTCTGCGCGCCGATCAGCCGGGCCGAGATGGTCGAATAGTCCTTGCCGTTGAGTGAGCCGATCAGCGCCGGGTCGCGGGCCAGCAGCAGCGGCACGACCGAGGTGCGCTGCAGTTCCGAGAGCAGGTTGCCGGTGTAGAGCGCCGAGCGCAGCTCGGACCGGACGCGGGTGTTTTCCGAGAATCGGTCGGTGAGCCAGAGGTTCGTCCACCAGATCGCGCCGATGGCGGCGATCAGCAGGGTGACGATGCCGATCCGGTTGACGATGCGGAATCGCCCCGGCGTGCGCAACCGCATGGCGGCGCCGTCGGTGTCCTCGGTCAGGGGCGCCGCGTCGGTCATGGGCGGAAATCTAGGCGCAGGCGGGGCCTCGCTCAAGCGGGGTGCGTGCGAAGGGGGCCTGGGCGCCCCGCGCTCAGGCGGCGGCGGTCGCGTCCAACAGCCCGCGGAACAGCCGCGCGCCGTCGGCGCCGCCATGCGCGGCCTCGGCCGCGCGCTCGGGGTGGGGCATCATGCCGAGCACGCGGCGGTTCTCGGACAGCACGCCCGCGATGTCGGCGACCGAGCCGTTGATCGGCGTCGCATAGGTCAGCGCGATCCGCCCCTCGCCCTTGAGGCGGGCGAGGCCCTCGGGGTCGATCTGGTAGTTGCCGTCGTGGTGGGCGACCGGCAGGCTCAGCCGCTCGCCGGCCGAGAAGGCGCCGAGGAACGGGTTGTCGCGGCTGGCGACCCGCAGCGTGGCGTCCTTGCAGACGAAGGTGAGGCCGGCGTTGCGCATCAGCGCGCCGGGCAGCAGGCCGAGCTCGGTCAGCACCTGGAAGCCGTTGCAGATCCCCAGCACCATGCCGCCGCGCCCGGCGTGGGCGCGGATCGCCGCCGCGATGGGCGAGCGCGCCGCGATCGCCCCGCAGCGCAGGTAGTCGCCGAACGAGAACCCGCCCGGCACCGCCACGAGGTCGGTGCCTGCCGGCAACGCGTCGTCCTTGTGCCAGACGCGGGCGACGTCGGCCCCGGCCGCGGCCAGCGCCACCGCGAGGTCGCGGTCGCAGTTCGACCCGGGAAAGGTGATGACGGCGGCTTTCATCGCGGGAGACTCCGGAACCATGCGGGTTGGGGTGGAGATAGCGCCGGGCGGCCGGGTTGGGAAGGGCGGAACCGTGCCGCCGGGGACGGGTTCGGCTTGCGGAGACATCTGACTAAAGGAGGAGCCGCCATGCACCTGAGCCGACGCCAGACCCTCGCCGCCTGCGCCGCGGCCGCCGCCCTGCCCGGGGCGCTGTGGTCCCGCCCCGCCCGCGCCGCCGCGGCCATGCCCGCCGCCGCAAGCCTGACGCCTCCGGCGTTCCTGACCCCGATCGAGCACGCGAGCCTGATCCTGACGCTCGGCGGGCGGCGCATCGCTATCGATCCGGTGGGCGACGCGGCCCGCTATGGCGCGGTCGAGGCAATCCTCGTCACCCACGAGCACCCCGACCACCTCGACCCCGAGACGCTGGCGGCGCTCGCCGGCGACAGCGTGCCGCTGATCGTCAACCCCGCCGTCCACGCCAAGCTGCCCGAGGCGCTCAAGGCCCGCGCCACGGCGATGGAGAACGGCGCCGAGGGCGACGTTCTGGGCCTGCCGCTGACCGCGGTGCCGGCCTACAACACCACCCCCGACCGGCTGCAGTACCACCCCAAGGGGCGCGACAACGGCTATGTGATCGACGCCCCCGAGGGGCGGATCTACGTCGCCGGCGACACCGAGGACACGCCGGAGTTCCGGGCCCAGACGGGCATCTCGCTGGCGCTGGTGCCGATGAACCTGCCCTACACCATGACGGCGGCGCAGGCGGCCTCGGGCGTGGCCGAGATGAACCCGCGCCGGGTCATTCCCTATCACCACCGCGGCACCAACCCGGCCGAGTTCGGGGCGCGGCTGGCGGCGATGGGCTCGTCCGTGCAGGTGCTGCTGCTCGACTGGTACCCCGAGGTTGCGGACCCCACCGGCAAGGCTCCCGACTAGGGCCCGAACGGTCAGGGCCGAAAACGACAACGGCCGGGCACAGGGCCCGGCCGTCTTTCGCCTCGGCGCGCTGGATCAGCCCGCGAGCGCCTTGTTCAGGTACTCGTCCACCTTCTCGAGGTAGCCCATCGTGGTCAGCCATTTCTGGTCCGGCCCGACCAGCATGGCGAGGTCCTTGGTCATGTGGCCGTCCTCGACCGCCTGCACGGTGACGCGCTCGAGCGTCTCGGCGAAGCGCTTGAGCTGGTCGTTGCCGTCGAGCTTCGCGCGGTGCTTGAGGCCGCCGGTCCAGGCGAAGATCGAGGCGATCGAGTTGGTCGAGGTCTCCTTGCCCGCCTGATGCTGGCGGTAGTGGCGCGTCACGGTGCCGTGCGCGGCCTCGGATTCCACGGTCTTCCCGTCCGGCGTCATCAGCACCGAGGTCATCAGGCCCAGCGAGCCGAAGCCCTGCGCCACGGTGTCCGACTGCACGTCGCCGTCGTAATTCTTGCAGGCCCAGACATAGCCGCCCGACCACTTGAGCGCCGAGGCCACCATGTCGTCGATCAGCCGGTGCTCATAGGTGATGCCGGCGGCCTTGAACTTGTCGGCGAACTCGGCGTCGAACACCTCCTGGAACAGGTCCTTGAAGCGGCCGTCATAGGCCTTGAGGATGGTGTTCTTGGTCGAGAGATAGACCGGATAGCCGCGGTTCAGGCCGTAGTTCATCGACGCCCGCGCGAAGTCGCGGATCGAATCGTCGAGGTTGTACATCGCCATGGCGACGCCCGACGACGGGGCCTGAAAGACCTCGTGCTCGATCGTCTCGCCGTCCTCGCCGACGAACCTGATGGTCAGCGTGCCCTTGCCGGGGAAGCGGAAGTCGGTGGCCTTGTACTGGTCGCCGAAGGCGTGGCGGCCGACGATGATCGGCTGGGTCCAGCCCGGCACCAGCCGCGGCACGTTCTTGCAGATGATCGGCTCGCGGAAGATCACGCCGCCGAGGATGTTGCGGATCGTGCCGTTCGGCGACTTCCACATCTTCTTGAGGCCGAACTCTTCGACGCGGGCCTCGTCGGGGGTGATGGTCGCGCATTTGACGCCGACGCCGTACTGCTTGATCGCGTTGGCCGCATCGATGGTGATCTGGTCCTCGGTCCGGTCGCGCTCTTCGATCCCGAGGTCGTAATATTTCAGGTCGATGTCGAGATAGGGCAGGATCAGCTTCTGCTTGATGAAGTCCCAGATGATCCGGGTCATCTCGTCGCCGTCGAGCTCGACGACGGGGTTGTCTACCTTGATCTTGGTCATGGGGCGCCCCTCGGGTCTGCGGAATCGGATGGGTTCGTCGCGCGCGTCATAGCGCAGGATGCGGCCGAGGGAAAGGGTTGTATGCCGTGGTATACAACTCTCGCCGACGGGTTCGTGAGCGCCGCGCCGGTTCGGGGGTGCTAGGCTGGCGCGACTCGGCCCGAGGTGCCCCATGCGACGCCTGATCCTCGCCCTCTGCCTTGCCGCGACGCCTGCGGCGGCCGCGCCCTGCTGCGATCCGGCGAGCCCGTTTCGCGCGGGCGAGGCGATGCCCGCGACCAACGCCACCTGCGCGACGCTGCCCGGCTGGGCGGCGCGGGCGCCCCGGACCGACGCGCGCGTCTCGATGGCGATCGAGGGGCGGGTGACCTCGGCCGAGGCCGACGAGGTGCTCGCCTATGTGGCGATGTGCGAGGATGCGCCGGTGACGGTCGTCTGCGTCACCTACCTGCCGCTCGCGCACGCCCCGGGCGACTGGCTGGTGCTGGCGGGCGGCTACAACCGGGCCGAGCCGGGGCTGGTGGTGCTCGACCCCTGCCTGCCCTTCGTGCCCGATCAGGCCGGTTGATCCGCGACGGCGGGTGGACCGTCCCCAAGCGGGGACGGTCCGTGCGCGACGGCTCAGGGCTTGGCGGGTGCCGCGCCGTGGTCGTGGCCCGGGGCCGCGTGGTCGTGGGCCGCCGGGGCCGCCGGGGCGGCGAGAGCCATCGCGGCGTGGTCGTGCCCGGCCTCGGCCGGGGCCGCGGTGACGGTCAGCCCGGGCGCCGGGTAGCGGGGCTCGGGCTGGCCGGGGACGGCGACCTCGGTCCAAGCCACCTGCCCGTTGGCGCAGGTCTGCGTCACCGGCACCACCAGCTCGGTGCCCGGCGCCAGCTCGGGGCCGACAGCGGCGCGGAAGGCGAACTCGTCATACCAGGCGTCGGGCAGCTCGCCCGTCCAGGTGATCTTGCGGACGCCCTCGGTCATCACCTTGCCGTGGTTGTCATAGGGGGTCGCATAGGCGCCGGTCTCGGTGGCCAGCGTCCAGTCGGCCTTGGGCATGGGCTTCGCGGCATAGAGCCCCTCGGGCAGCGCGATCGCCACGGTCAGCGTGGCCTGCCCGTCGCAGCCATGCGGCACGCGCAGCACCATCTTGGCGGTCTTGCCGGCGGCGACCTCGGGCGTCTCGAAGCTGGCATGGGCCTGGGCGGAGAGCGGGGCGGCCAGGGCCGCGGCCACGGCGAGCGCCGCGGTCAGGAGTTGGGTTTTCATCTGGATGTGTCCTTGAAGATCGTGGGTCGGTGCGGCCCCGCGGGGCCGCCGTGTCGATCATCAGGCGCGCGGCGGGCCGCAGGCGCAGGGACAGGGGCGGGGGCGCACCAGCGCGAGCCGTCGGGGTCGGACCGCACTGCGCCGGCGGACCACGCGTGCGGCGTTGCGCCCAAGAACGGGCGGGACAGCGCAGAGCGCCGCTCCGGCGAGGACGCAGGCGAGACAATGGACCGGAGTGCTGTCCGGGTCGTCCCCCGGCGGATGGCCGCAGATCTCGCCCATAGCGGCGGTGAAGGCGATTGAGTCGAGCGACGCGACCGGGCTCGCGATCGGGCGCGGACCACTCAGCGCGACCGCCAGGACCGCAACAAGGGCGATCAACCCAGCCCGGCCGCGGGCCAGCGCCGCCAGCCGGGCCATGACAGCCATCCCCGGCCCACGCAACCGCGAGGGAGGCAGCGCAGGCGAGGGGTGAGTGCGGCGGAGGATCATGGTCGCGCTGGTCGTAGCGCCAGGATGCCGGGGCAGGCAAGCCGCAACTTGTCGTCAGGCAACGAAAAAGGGCCGCACGAGGCGGCCCTTGGGATCGAGTGTTCGACGGTTCAGGCTTTGCGGCGGCGCACCGCGGCGAGGCCGGCGAGGCCGGCGAACAACAGCACGCCACTGGCCGGCAGCGGCACCGGGGCCGGCTGCGGATCGGCAGGAACCTCGATGTTGGTCAACAGATCCTGCGACCGCGGCGAAACGAGCGCCACGAAGCGCTTCTCGACCGTCCAGGTCGGGAGCTTCTCGATCCACGCCTCGGCCATGTTTCGATAGCTGTAGTCCCAGAAGCCGCTGAAGCCGGCCTGGAAACTGCCGTTTTCGAGCGACAGTTTCGAGCCCTTCTCGGTCGTGATCTCCCACAGCGCGAGCTGGAAGGCGACGGCGGCCTTGCTGGTCTTCACATCGTTATAGGCGTTCGCGAAGAGCTTGCCGATGTTGCTAGCCACCGCCGGCGAAAGTGCGGCGGGGGTCACGGCGGCAACGGAATCGGCGCCCGCAACAACGGTCTTGTAGGCGGCGTTGAGGTTCAGGGACTGCGCCACGTCGATGCAGAACGCATTGAACTTGGTCCGCCAGCCCTTGCCGTCGGTTGCCTCGAGCCGGAACATCCCGAGGTTCGTGGCATTCCAGGTGAACCCCCCGTTCACCGAATACCAGTGCCGGCCCCACAAGGGATTCTTGTTGTCCGAGTCGCGGAAGACGCCGGACTCGTTGTAGACCGAGCTCTGCTGGGACAGCGACACGTCCGCCGGCAGCGTCGCGGCCGTCGCGGCCGTCGCGGCCATGCCCGAGAAAAGCGAAAGGGCCGCAGCTGCGGCCAGGGTCTTGATGCGGAACGTAATCATTGTGAACCTCTTGCGTACCGGGCAGGACTAGCGGGAGCGTGGCCGATACCCAACCTGTCGTTTTGGACAGGTGTCTCTCGGATAGTCTCAGACGCGGCCAGAATGAAGGGCTGTCGGCGACCGTCAGGAAAAATACCGCTCGGCCCGCGTCCAGAGCCAGCGCCAGAGCCGCGGCGCCCCGCGCTCGACCCGGGCGCCGACGAGCCTGAGGAACCCCTCGCGCTCGACCCCGTAGTCGCGCCAGCCGCGGCCGTCGTTGGCGAGGATGTGGGCCACCGGCTGCGCCCGGTCGAGCGCCTTGGCGAAGATCGCGTCGGTGGTCTGCACGGCCTCGAACTCGGCCCAGAGGGCGCGGAACTCGGCCGCCTGGTCGGGCGGCAGCAGGCCGAAGATGCGGTCGGCGGCGGCCTCCTCGGCGGCGGCCTGGGCGAAGGGGTCATAGTCGCCGTGGATCGGGGTGTCGCCGGCGTCGATCTCGACCAGGTCGTGCAGGATCAGCATCCGCATCACCCGGTCGATCCGCACCCCCTCGGGCGCCTGGTCGGCCAGCACCATCGCATAGAGCGCGAGGTGCCAGCTGTGCTCGCCCGAGTTCTCGGGCCGCGAGCCGTCGACCAGCGTCGTCGCCCGCAGCACGTGCTTGAGCCGGTCGGCCTCGAGCAGGAAGGCCATCTGCCGGTCGAGCCGCGCGGCGGCGCCTGCCTGGTCCAGATGCCCCGGGGTCAGGGGCCGAGCCCCGGGGGCGCCGTCGCTCACCGCGTGGTCTCGGTCAGGCGGCGGCGGACGTAGGACTGCACCGTCTCGATCATCGGCGCCATGTGCGCCTCGTCGTCGCGGAAGAAGTGGTCGGCGCCCTCGATCTCGGTGTGGGTGACGGTGATCCCCTTCTGCTCGCGCAGCTTGGCGACCAGCGCGTGGGTGTCCTTGGGCGGCGCCACCCGGTCGGCGGTGCCGTTGATGATGATCCCCGAGGACGGGCAGGGCGCGAGGAAGCTGAAGTCGTACATGTTCGCCGGCGGCGCCACCGAGACGAAGCCGGTGATCTCGGGCCGCCGCATCAGAAGCTGCATCCCGATCCACGCGCCGAAGCTGAACCCCGCGACCCAGCAGTGCTTCGAGTTGGGGTTCAGCGCCTGCAGATAATCGAGCGCCGAGGCCGCGTCCGACAGCTCGCCCACGCCCTGGTCGAACTCGCCCTGGCTGCGGCCCACGCCGCGGAAGTTGAAGCGCAGGACGGTGAAGCCCATGCGGTGGAAGGCGTAGTGCAGGTTGTAGACGACGCGGTTGTTCATCGTCCCGCCGTACTGGGGATGCGGGTGCAGGACGATGGCGATGGGGGCGTCGGGTTTGGCCTGCCGGTGGTAGCGGCCCTCGAGACGGCCTTCGGGTCCGGGAAAGATCAGTTCGGGCATGGTTCCTCAACTGGGATGGCCGCGGCAGATCGACGCTGGCTCGGGTGGCCCAAGGGCGGCTTTCTTGACGCTTGAGCCCGCGGACCTTAGACGGGACTTGGATGGCGCGGGCCGGTTTCGCAAGACCGGGTCGGCGCGGGCTTAGCGCAGGCCCCGCGCGCGCGTCAATCGCCGCGCACCCCGACCGCAGCCGCATCGGGTCCGGTGACCGCGCGGTCCGGGTCAGAGGGCCGGTCACGCGGGTGCGCACGGAACGAACGAGCAGAGGCACCGGATGAAGCTGTCCACCAAGGGGCGTTACGCGATGGTCGCGCTGGTCGACCTGGCCAACAGCCCCGGCAACCTGACCACGCTGGCCGAGATCTCGCGCCGGCAGGACATCTCGCTGCCGTATCTCGAACAGCTGTTCGTGCGCCTGCGCCGCGCCGGGCTGGTGGACAGCGTGCGCGGCCCGGGCGGCGGCTACCGCCTCGCCCGCGCGGCCGAGGAGATCAGCGTGGCCGAGGTGCTGGGCGCGGTGGACGAGACGGTCAGCGCGCTGCACGTCGGCGCGGGTGCCTCGGGCGGGCAGAGCGGGACCGAGGTGCAATCGCGCACCAACCGGCTGTGGGAAGGGCTGTCGGCCCATGTCTACGTGTTCCTGCACAACACGAGCCTGGCCGCGGTGGCCCGCGACTCGCTGGCGCCCTGTCCAGCGGTCCCGGCGATCCTGTCGGTCGTGGACGACTGACGGACGCCGCGGGGGCCGACGACGCGCCCACGCGTCACGTCCTCCGATCACCGAGATTTTCCTTTGAACGCCCCGCTTGCCTTGGGTAAGCGGGAAAAAAAACATCGGGGCAGTCACCATGAACAGGATCACCCTTGCCGCCGCGGCTGCGCTGATGGCGCTGGCCGGGTGCAGCTTTGGCCCGCGGGCGCCGCAGCTTGGCCCGGACGGGCAGCCGCTGCCGGTCGCCTATCGCATCTCGGCCCGCGACAATGCCGAGATCCCCACGCGCATCCTCACGCAGGTCAACCTGCTCAGGGCGCAGTCGGGGATGCCGGCGCTGACGCTGAGCCCGCAGCTCTCCGCCGCGGCCATGGCCCACTCGCGCGACATGTCGGCGCAGAACCGGGCCTGGCACTTCGGCTCGGACGGGTCCTCGCCGCTCGACCGGGCGCAGCGGCAGGGTTTCGCCGGGCATCTGCTGGGCGAGAACATCTCGGAGACCTACGAGAACGAGATCGCCGCGCTCTCGGGCTGGATGCAGACCCGCGACACCCGCGACGTGCTGATGGACCCGACCGCGAAGGAACTCGGGATGGGCTGGTTCCAGGAGCCGGGGAACAAGATCTGGTGGACAGCGCTGGTCGGCGGGTGAGGCAGGGGCTGGGCTCGGGGCGGGTGCGTCGGTGGGCTGGGGCTTCGGCTGGACTTGAGGCGGTGGTAGGGGCAGGTGGGCTGGCGGCCGCGTGATCGCGGCGCGCACTGCGGCGTTGGCGCTATTGCGGCGCTGGCGCGGGGATCCGCGCTGCTGCTCTCTTCCCTTTGCCCAACCGGTCGTGTGAGGACCGGTGCGCTCGGATGGGTATTTGAGGCAGAAAGAAGTCTGTCGTGCTGAAAAGCGGCGTGGACTTGGGTTGAGCCGCGCAATCCTCCGGCCGGACCTTCCGTCGCGCGAGACGGAGAACACCGTGCAGCGGACCGCGCTGCTGCCGCGCTAGGAGCTGTAGCAGGAGCGACCGTGGTGAGGTGGCGGGGCGCATGGGTTGCGGGTCAGGGCGGGTTGGGCTCCATACGGCGACAGCCTCCCACGCTCCTCGCCGTCACGCTCCCCTATTGGTGACGCTTCCCGGCGCTCCGGCGCAGGTCGCCAGCCGCGTTCCGGAAAGACGACCAAGCCGTCAATTTCTCTGTCAGACAAGGTGATGCGACCGACGGTCCATCCCCGCTGCCTTTGTGCGCCAAGCCATCGGCCCCGTGCCCCTGTGCCGTTGCGGGTGACCGTCGTCGCCCTGAGGGGTCGGTTACCGTGGCTGGCGGCTGAACCAACGAAAGAAGGCGGCTTTGATCGCCTCGCCATTCACGGCGATGCAGCCAGGGGCCACTCCTGCGGCGTTTGCGCTGAGCCTCAGGTACCGCGGCCCCGAGCCTGTGACCCTGCCCTCAAAGGGGGCACACAACCGGCGTGCCGGAGCAGACTATCGGACGGCAGCTTCGAGCCTTGCGTCGGTCGGTGATGCAGCCGACTGGCCTACCGCCGCGCCTCTGCCGCTGCGCCATAGGCGCTGCGATGCCGCGCCCGCTGCCAGTGACCACCCCGCCCTCAGAGGAGTTCACCGCTGGCGTGCGGAGAGGAAGATCAAGACGCCCTTTGCTGCGCTCGTCGGTCACGGCTTTGCAGCCGGGGACCCACTCCCGCACCCGTGCACCGTGCCACAGGGGCACCCAGCCCCCACAGCCCCCTCCCTCAGGGGTAGATCACCACCGGCGTGCCGGGGCGGACCATCGAGAAGATGTCCTCGATCTCCTTGTCGGACACGGCGATGCAGCCGGCGGTCCAGTCCCGCGCCTTCTGCGCCGCGCCATAGGCGCCGCGGCCGTGGATCATGATGTCGCCGCCGGGCTGCTGGCCCAGCATCATCGCCCGCGCCTTGTCCTCGGGGTCGGGGTACGAGATCCCCAGCGACAGATGGTACTGGCTGTTGGGGTTCTGGCGGTTGATGTAATAGATCCCCTCGGGCGTGCGGCCGTCGCCCTCGAACTGCTTGTGGCCGATCGGCTGGAACCCCAGCCCGATGTCATAGGCCTTGAGCACCTTGCGGCCCGACAGCAGGAACATCTGCCGGTCGCCCTTCTCGACCACGATCTGGGTGACGGGCGGGCCGTTGTAGGTCTTGAACTTGCTGGTCGGCTTGGCGGCGCAGGCGGTCAGGACGACAAGCGCCACCAGCGCAAGAATATTGCGGATCGACGGAATCATCTCTGCCCCAAGAATCGTTTTTTGTGGTGGTCTTTTACCGGCCATACCACCATCGGCGGTTTCCCGCCAAACCGAAAATGCCTCGAATGTCAGGTTTTGCCTAAGCCTGTCGCCGGAAGGTCGCGGCGATCTCGACATGCGGCGACCAGCGGAACTGGTCGATGACCCTCAGCGAGGTGAGCGCATACCCCCCCTCGGCCATGATCCGGGCGTCGCGGGCGAAGGTCACGGGATCGCAGGCGACCCAGGCCACCACCGGCACATCGGACGCGGCAAGCGCCCGCGCCTGCGCCTCGGCCCCGGCGCGGGGCGGGTCGATCACCACCGCGTCGAACCGCGCCAGCTCGTCGGGCAGGAGCGGCCGGCGGGCGAGGTCGCGGGTCTCGGTCGTGACCTTGCGCAGCGCCCCCGCCGCCGCCCGCCAGCCCGCGTCGAGCGCGGCGAGGGGCGCGGCGAGGCCCTCGACCGCGTGAACCTCGGCGTGCTCGGCCAGCGGCAGGGTGAAGGTGCCGATGCCGGCGTAGAGATCGGCCACGCGGGCGGCGTCGCCCACCGTGGCGCGGATGGCGGCGAGCAGCGCAGCCTCGCCCTCAGCCGTCGCCTGCAGAAAGGCGGCGGGGGGCGGCACGACGCGGGCCCGGCCGAGCGGCAGCGCCGGGGGGCGGCGGGTCAGGGTTTCGGTCGCACCCTCCGCGGCGGTCCAGTCGAGCCGCGCCCAGTCGGCGTCCCGCGCCAGCGCCGAAAGCGCGGCGAGCAGCTCGGGCGTCAGCGGCTTGCCGCCGCGCGCCGCGATGTCGAGCCCGGCCGGCGTTTCGGTCACGGCCAGCGTCACCTCGCCCGCGCGGCTGCCGCCCAGCGCCACCAGCCGGCGCAGGTCCGGCACCGCGGCGAGGATTGAGGGGCGGACGACGAGGCATTCGGCCAGATCCACCACCACGTCCGAGGCGCGGGCGTGGAAGCCGACCAGCGCGCCCTTTTTGGTCCGCCGCCCGGCCAGCACCGCGCGGCGGCGCGAGCGGGGCGGCGAGGTGGCGATGCCCTCGACCCGCGCCGCGATGCCTTGCGCGGCCAGCGCGCGCTCGACCACCCCGACCTTCCAGCCGGCCACGAACCCGTCGCTGCCGTGCATCAGCGCGCAGCCGCCGCAGGCGCGGTAGTGCGGGCACGGGGCGCGGACCCTGTCGGGCGAGGGGGTGAGGATGCGCGGGGCGGGAATGCGGCCGTCCTCGGCCGCGCCCTCGATCTCTTCCCCCGGCAGCACGAGCGGCGCCAGCGCGCGGGCGTCGCCCGCCACCGCCACCCCGTCGCCGCGCCGGCCCAGCCGCTCGACCGTCCAGACGGTCATTGCGCGGCCTCGACCGCCGCCTCGTCGGTGCCGAGGAATCCGCCCGACTGCCGGTTCCAGTAGCGCGCGTAAAGCCCGCCGCGGGCGAGCAGCGCGTCGTGGCTGCCCTCCTCGACGATGCGGCCGGCGTCCAGCACCACGATCCGGTCCATCTCGGCGATGGTCGAGAGCCGGTGCGCGATCGCCAGCACCGTCTTGCCGGCCATCACGCGGGCCAATTCGTCCTGCACCTGCGCCTCGACCTCACTGTCGAGCGCGCTCGTCGCCTCGTCCAGCACCAGGATCGGCGCGTCCTTGAGGAAGGCGCGGGCCAGCGCGATCCGCTGCCGCTGGCCGCCCGAAAGCTTCACCCCGCGTTCGCCCAGATGCGCGTCATAGCCGGTGCGCCCGGCGAAATCGGTCAGCCCGAGGATGAACTCATGCGCCTCGGCGGCCTCGGCCGCGGCAATCATCTCGGCCTCGGTCGCGTCGGGGCGACCGTACAGGATGTTGTCGCGGGCCGAGCGGTTGAACATCGCGGTCTCCTGCGTGACCATGCCGATGTTGCGGCGCAGGCTTTCCTGCGTGACGTCGCGGACGTCGTGGCCGTCCACCCGCACCGTGCCCTCGTCCACGTCGTGCAGCCGCAGCAGCAGCGCAACCAGCGTCGATTTCCCCGCCCCCGAGGCGCCGACGATGCCGATCCGCTCACCCGGCGCGATGCGCAGGTCGAGCGGCCCGACCGAGCCCGCGCCCTTGCCATAGGCGAAGCGCACCCCCTGGAACGCGACCGCGCCCTCGAGCCGCCCGAGCGGCAGCGCGCCGGGCTTGTCGGTCAGCGAGTGCGGCGGGGACAGCGTCTCCATCCCGTCCTCGACCTCGCCGATCGAGCCCCAGATGCCCATCAGCGCCATGCTGACCCAGCCGGTCATCTGCGCCAGCCGCATGGCGATGGCGCCCGAGGCCGCGACGTCGCCGGGCGTCGCCGCGCCGCGCGACCACATCCAGACCGCGCCGCCGACCAGTACCACCGGCAAGAGCCCCGCGACCACCGTCAGCGAGGTGCGGAACCAGGTGTTCAGCCGGCCGAAGACGATGGCGCGGTCGCGGAACGTCTCCATCGCGCCCAAGGCCGCCTGATCCTCGTGCCCGGCCTGGGCGAAGAGCTTGACGGTCTTGATGTTGGTGATGGTGTCGACCACCTGCCCGGTGATCATGGCGCGGGCCGAGGCGCGGCCGGCGGACTGCGCCCGGATGCGGGGCAGGAAATAGCGGATCAGGCCAAGGTAGAGCGCCAGCCACACGAGCAGCGCCACCGCCCCCCAGCCGTCCACCGAGGCGAGGTAGATCGCCGAGCCCAGCACCGCCGACAGCGCGAAGGCCGCGGTGTTGACCATTTCCGAGGCGACGTCGGTGACGGCGCGGGCGGTCTGCATCTGCTTCTGCGCGATGCGGCCGGCGAAGTCGTTGTCGAAGAAGGTGACGGACTGGCCCATCGTCCAGCGGTGCAGCCGCGAAAGCACCAGCGGCAGGACGTTCGGGCCGATGATGACGTTCGAGGTGGCGCTGGAGAACCCGAGGATCGCCGGGCGGAGGATGAGGAAGAACCCCACGAAGGCCGCGATCAGCCCGCCGTGATCGGCGAGCGTGCGGGTGCCGGACTGCGCCACCGCATCGACGACCATGCCGAGCAGCGTGGCCGAGGCGACCTCGGCCGCGCCCGACAGCGCCGAGGCGAAGGCCGCGAGCGTGAGCCCCGGCCAGGCACCCGACAGCGCCCAGCGGAAGAACGCGCCGAGCGTCCGCGGCGGCGGGCCGTCGGCGGGGCGGAAGGCGTCGATGATGCGCTCGAACAGACGGTGCATCAAGGCGCCTCACCGGCAAGAAGGGCGATGTCGATGAGCGCGGGCGCGGGCAGGGCGAACCCCGATTCGATCCACGCCGCCTCGGCCGCCTTGAGCCCGCGGCCGAGCGCGGCGCCGGTCAGCCGCCCGGCGAGGTCCGCCGCCGTCACCGGCAGGCGCTGCCCCTCGGCGGCGGCGATCCGGTCGCGCCACCCCGCGGGCAGGGCGCCATCCGCCGCGCGCAGCAGCGCGAGTTCGCCCGCCCGCGCTTGGCCGAAGCGCCAGGCGGCCTCGCCCAGGCTGCCGGCGAAGCGCAGCTCCTCCTGCGCTCGAGACTCGTGCCGCGAGAGACGCAGCCGCTCGGCGGCCTCGGCGCCGCCCAGCGCGGCAAGCCGCACGGGCCAGCGGGGGGAGGGCGGCGGAAAGTCCGGCTCGGCCGCCATCACCCGCGCCAGCCGGGTGGGGTCGGCGCCGGGCAGGATCACCGCGAGCACGCCGGTTTCATCCATCAGCCGCACCGCCTCGCGCGGGTCGGGGGCGTCGAGCAGCTTGCGCAACTCGGCCCCGATCCGCTCGCGCGAGAGGCGCGCCAGCCCCGCCGCGCCGCGGGCGCAGGCATCCAGCGCCGCCGGGTCGGCGCCGCCCGGGCGGCCATAGCGGGCATGAAAGCGGAAGAAGCGCAGGATGCGCAGGTAATCCTCGGCGATTCGCCGGTCGGCGTCGCCGACGAAGCGCAGCCGGCGGGCGGCGAGGTCGGGTAGCCCGCCGACCGGGTCGATCACCGCCCCGTCGGCGCCCGCGTAAAGCGCGTTGATGGTGAAATCGCGCCGCGCCGCGTCCTCCTCGAGCCGGTCGGAAAAGGCGACCACGGCGCGGCGGCCGTCGGTCTCGACGTCGCGGCGGAAGGTCGTGACCTCGAAGCCGCGCCCGTCCGCGACCAGCGTCACGGTCCCGTGGGCGATGCCGGTCGGCACGGCCTTGAGCCCCGCCGCCTCGGCCAGCGCGATCACCCGCTCGGGGCGCGCGTCGGTGGCCAGGTCGATGTCCTCGACCGGCTCGCCCAGCAGCGCGTTGCGCACCGCGCCGCCCACGACCAGCGCCCGCACCGGCGCCAGCGCGCCCAGCACGGCGCGCAGGCCGGGATCGTTCATGAGCGCGGGCGGCAGGTTCATCCGGCCACCCGGCGCGCCAGCGACAGCAGCACCCGCGCCGTCGCCCCCCAGATGTAGTAGGGACCGAAGGGCGCCACGTGATAGGACCGCCAGCCGCCGCGCCACATCCGCCGCTCGATCCGGTACCGGGCCGGATCGGCGATATGGTCGAAGGGAACGGTGAAGACCTCGTCCACCTCGCCCGCCTCGGGGACCGGGGTGAACGGGCCGCGGATCATCGCCAGCACCGGGGTCATGGCGAAGCCGGTCACGGTGCGGTGTGGCGGCAGCAGCCCCAGCACCTCGACCGCGGCGGGGTCGAGCCCCACCTCCTCCTGCGCCTCGCGCAGGGCGGCGGCGGTGGCATCCGCGTCGCCGGGGTCGACCTTGCCGCCCGGCAGCGCGATCTGCCCCGGGTGGTGGCGCAGGCCGCTCGCCCGCTTGGTCAGCACCAGCCGCCCGTCGGGGTGGAACGCCGCGAGCACCCCCGCGGGCCGCGCCCCGAGCCCCTCGGGCACCGGCCCGTTGAGGTCGAAATCCGAACTCGGCGCGGCCGGCATCGCCAGCGCGCCGAGCAGCCGGTCGCGGATGTCCCCGCCCGGCGTCATCCCCGGGCGGCGTCCAGCGCGTTGCCCTCGGCGTCCACGGTCGCCTCGAACCCCAGGCTCGCCGGGTCGAAGTCGTAATGCGCGCCGCAGAACTGGCAGTCGGCGGTGACCCGGCCCTCGGGCGTGGTCATGTGGCCGATGTCCTTGGCCGAATAGATCGACAGCGTCCCGCGCACCCGGTCCGCCGAGCACGAGCAGCCGAACTCGACCCGCTGGGGATCGAACACCCGCGGGGTCTCCTCGTGGAACAGCCGCAGCAGCAGGTCGGTGGGCGCCACGCTCGGCCCGATCAGCTCGAGCGGCTCGACCGTCGAGAGCAGGTGATTGGCGCGGGTCCAGTCCTCGGACTCGGCGCCCTGCAGGATGTCGGCGGCCTCGATCAGCCCGCCCTCGCCCGAGCCACCCTCGCCGGCCCCCATCGGCTGCGCGGGCAGGGTCTGCAGCATTACCCCCCCGGCCCGCCAGCGCGGGTCCTCGTCGCCCGGCATCAGGCTTTCGCCGTAGCTGAGCGCAAAGCTGGTCGGGAGCTGCTCGGACTGGGCGAAATACGTCCCCGCGCAGGCCGAGAGCGACCCGCCGGCCAGCGGCGTGATCCCCTGATAGGGCAGGTTCCCCGCCCCCTGGTCGATCAGCAGGGCGAAATAGCCCTCGCCGATCTGGTCGAAGGCCGGGCGCTCATCGAGCCGGTCGGCGTCGAAGCTGGCCCAGCCGCGGATGCGGGCCGGGCCGCCGTCCTCGGCGGGGGCATAGTAATCCGCCGCCAGCGTGCGGATGGCGCCGTTGCCGCGGACCTGGATCGACAGCTTCCAGCGCAGCTTGACGGTCGGCCCGATCAGCGCGGCGAGCAGCGCCACCTCGGCCACCATGGCGGCGACCGGGGCGGGATAGTCGTGGCGGGTCAGGATATGGTCCAGCACCCCGTCGAGGCGCGCGACGCGGCCACGCACCCCGGAACGGTCAAGCTGGAACGGCAGGACGGTGTCGTCCCAGGCGATCTGGTTGATCTTGGTCATCTCGGCCTTTCGGAAATCCATCGCGGCCGCTCGTGGGGCGCGGCGCGGTTCGCCCCACTATATAGGCGCCGATCCGGTGAACCCAAGCCGCCCCGCCAGCCCCCCTGCCAGCCCACCCCACAGCCGCCTCGGGCTGGACCCAAATATCCCCGCCGGAGGCGGCCCGCCCGCGACGTCAGAGCCAGCCGGCAAGGTTCTCCTCGACGATCCCGGCCAGCACCTGGATGTGGGCGTCGTCGTCGTTGAGGCAGGGGATATAGGTGAAGTCCTTGCCGCCGGCGTGCTCATAGGCCTCGCGGATCTCGCCGTTGATCTCCTCCAGCGTCTCGATGCAGTCGGCGCTGAACGCGGGCGAGATCACCGCGATGTCGGTGAGCCCCCGGCGGGCGAGGTCGGCCACGTGCTCGACCGTATAAGGCTTGAGCCATTCCTCACGGCCGAAGACCGACTGGAAGGTGGTGTCGATGGCGTCCTCGGGCCAGCCGAGCCGCTCGCGTAGCAGCCGCGTCGTCTTCTGGCACTGGCAGTGGTAGGGGTCGCCTTCCAGCAGATAGCGGCGCGGCATCCCGTGATACGAGGCGACGAGCTTCTGCGGCCGCCGCCCGCCCAGCGTGCGTTCCACCGATTGGGCCAGCGCGTCGATATAGTCGGGGCGGTCGAAATAGGCCGGGCAGGTCCGCACCGCCGGCTGCCATTTCTGCGCCATCAGCGCCCGGAACAGCTGGTCGTTGGCGGTCGCCGTCGTGGCGCCGGCATATTGCGGATACATCGGCAGGAACACGATCCGCTCGCAGCCCGCCTTGACCATCCGGTCGAGCACCGCGGGCGTCGAGGGGTTGCCGTAGCGCATACAGAAATCGACCATCACCGCGTCGCCCCAGCGGCGCTCTGCCTCGGCGCGCAGCTTGGCGACCTTGGCCTTGGTGATGGTCATCAGCGGGCTTTCATCCGCCTCATGGTTCCAGATCGAGCGGTAGTTGGCGCCCGAGGTGAACGGCCGCTTGGTCAGGATGATCCCCTGCAGCAGCGGCTGCCACTTCCAGCGCGGATAGTCGATCACCCGCTTGTCGCTCAGGAACTCGTTCAGGTAGCGGCGCATCGACCAGTAGTCGTGGCCGTCGGGGGTGCCGAGATTGGCGACCAGCACGCCGATACGCGGCTGCGGCAGGCTCGGGTGGTCGGCGGGGGCGTGCGGCAGGGCGCGGGATGCTGGGGAGGTCATGGCTTTCTCTGGCTCAGCGCGTCGGCAAGGCTCATCTGGGCCGAGCCGGGGCGCAGGGGCTTGGGTTGGCTGTCCGCCGGCGCCCAGCCGGTCAGGAACACTAGGTCGAAACCGACGCGGATGCGCCCCGGTTCCTCGGGGTCGGGGGCGATCCGCGCCAGCGCCTCGGCGGCCCGGACGAGGACCGCGCGCCGGGTCGGGCGGCGCAGGCGATGCGCGAGCGCATTGCCCTCGCCCATCGCGCGCAGGTCGCGGGCAAGCGCCGGAAACCCGCGATAGCTCACCATCTGGGTGATCTGGTCGGCTACCGGCAGCGCCAGCCCGGCGCGGGCCAGCAGCCCGCCGAGGTCGCGGATCTCTCCCATCGGCGCCACCCGGGGCGAGAGCCCGCCGGTCTCGGCGATCTCGGCCTCGGCCAGCGCCTCGCGCAGCGGCGCGAGCGTCCGCCCGCCGGGCAGCACGCCAAGCAACAGCCCGTCCGGCCTGAGCGCCCGGGCGCATTGCACGATCTGCCCCACCGGGTCGTCGGCCCAGTGCAGCGCCAGCGCGTGGATCACGAGGTCATGCGCGCCGGGCTCGAGCGCCAGCACCGGGTCGTCGGCGACGATCCGCGCCCCCGGCATCGCCGCGGCCCAGAAGCCCGGCGCCCCGGTCACGACGGCGGGCGCCGTAAACGCTCTGTTAACCTCGGAGAGCCTATCCTCGATCTCGCCCTGCACCATCGTGTCGAGCCAGTGTTCGCGTCCCAGACGCTCGGCCCGCGCCCGCTGGCGCAGCAGCGCGGTGCGGTCGGTCAGCCGGGGCGGGGCCGCGCCGGCGTCGGTTGTGGGCACGGTTCCGGGCGCGGTGCCGGAAGGGGAGGAGGACGACACGGGCATGGGGATCGCTTCTACGGGGCTTCGCGCGGCAATGAAAGCCGCGCTCGGGGTGGTGGTGCCGCCCCGCTGCCCGGGCTGCGCGAGCGTCGCGGCCGAGGGCGGGCTCTGCCCGGACTGCTGGCGCGAGGCCGAGTTCATCGGCGCCTGCGCCTGCGCCACCTGCGGCGTGCCGCTGCCCGGCGACGGGACCGAGGCGGGGCTGCGCTGCGACGACTGCCTGACCCTGCCGCGGCCCTGGGAGCGGGCGCGGGCGGCGCTGGTCTATGCCGGAACCGGGCGGCGGCTGGCGCTGGCCTTGAAGCACGCCGACCGGGTCGATCTCGCGCCCGCGCTCGGCGGCTGGCTGGCCCAGGCGGCGACGCCGCTGGTCGCGCCGGGGATGCTGGTGGTGCCGGTGCCGATCCACCCGCGGCGGATGCTCGCGCGGCGCTACAACCAGGCGGCGCTGCTCGCCGCGCGGGTGGCGGCGGCGCATCGGCTGCCGCTCGTCCCCGGCGCGCTGGTCCGCACCCGCCACACGCCGATGCAGGACCACGGCGCGGTCAGCGACCGCTTCGCCAATGTCGCGGGCGCCTTTGCGGTGCCGCCGCGGCAGCGCGCGCGGCTCGCCGGGCGGCCGGTGCTGCTGGTGGATGACGTGATGGCCTCGGGCGCGACGCTCGCCGCGGCGGCCGAGGCGCTGCTGGCGGCGGGCGCCGGCCCGGTGGCGGTGGC
>NZ_JBHMQU010000027.1:29008-122606 GCF_042435015.1 Paracoccus panacisoli
AGGCGATGGCGGTGCTGGCCCGCGCGGTCAAGGCCGGGCGGCCGGAGCATGGGCCCGAGTTGCCCGAGGGCGAGGATTGAGAGGGGGGTGGGACTGGCTGCCTCCCGACGAAAGGCGCGGGGCCACGGCGCCCGCGGGGTGGCTTCTACGGGCCCGGAGCAGATGACAGAGCACCGGGCACGGCACAACCGCGCTGCGGAGCGCGTCCCCCAAGGCCGCGGAGCCACGCCCCCCGGCCTGCCCGGTGCCTACCCGTTGGGCAGATCGCAGCGCGCTCTCGCTGGCCAGCCCCGGCGCCGCCCGCGGGCCTCTAAAATTGCGTGAGATGGGGCACTCCGCCCTTTCATCTGCCCCGCGTCGCCCGCATCTTTGCGCCATGTTGCGGATCACCGACACCCTCACCCTCGCCGACTGGGAGCTGTCGGAGCAGTTCACCCGCGCGCAAGGGCCGGGCGGGCAGAACGTCAACAAGGTCTCGACCGCCGTCGAGCTGCGGTTCGAGGCGGCACGCTCGCCCCACCTCACCCCCGCGGTCAAGGCCCGGCTCAGGCGGCTCGCCGGGCGGCGCTGGACGGCGGACGGGGCGGTGGTGATCCAGGTCCAGGACACCCGCAGCCAGGCCCGCAACCGCGAGATCGCGCGCGCGCGGCTGGCCGCGCTCATCGCCCAGGCGCTGGTCGCGCCGCGGCCGCGGATCGCCACGCGCCCGACGCTGGGCAGCGAGCGGCGGCGGCTCGCCGCCAAGACCCGGCGCGGCGCGGTCAAGGCGCTGCGCGGCGCCGTCGGACCGGGGGACGAGACGTGAGCGCCCTGCGCCGCCGGCTCGGCCGGCTGTTCGGCGCGCGGCATCCGCGGATGCAGGTCGCGGCGCTCTGCCTCGATCCCGCGACGGGGCGGGTGCTGATGATCACCAGCCGCGGGACCGGGCGCTGGATCATCCCCAAGGGCTGGCCGATGTCCGGCCGCTCGATGGCCGAGGCCGCCCTGCAGGAGGCGTGGGAGGAGGCGGGCGTCCGCCCCCAGCCAGACGCCCCGATGCTCGAACTCGGGCGCTATCACTATGACAAGATGCAGGATTCGGGCTTCGGCATCCCGGTCGAGGTGCGGGTGTTCCTGATCCGCGTGGCCGCCCTCGCCGACAGCTTCCCCGAGGCGGGCGGGCGCGAGCGGCGCTGGGTGGCCCCCGCCGAGGCCGCGACGATGGTGGCCGAGCCCGAGCTTGCCGCCTTGCTGCGCGGCTTGGCCGCCCGCGCGGCCTGAGCCCGGATCGCGCCCCCGATCATGGAGCTGCGGTTTCTCGACAAGGACCTCGACCGGATCGCCAACGCCGAAAGCGCCGGGTTCTACTCGGGCCGGCCGGTGCGGCAGCTCGGCGTGGCGCTGGTCTTTGCAGCGCTGGCGACGATCGCGGGCGCCACGCTGACCGGCGCGGGCGGGTCGGCGATGCTGGCCGCCGGGGTGATGGTGGGGGCGTTCCTCGCGCTGTCGATCGGGGCCAATGACACGGCGAACGCGATGGGGCCTGCGGTCGGCGCGGGGGCGATCTCGATGCGCGCCGGGCTGGCGCTCGTCGCCGTGGCCGAGATCGCCGGCGCGCTGACCGCCGGCGCGCGGGTCAGCGCCACGCTGACCTCGGACATCCTGCCGGCGGCGGGGGCGGGCGGGGCGGACGCGGCGGCAGTGATGCTGGCCGCGATGATCGCCGCCGCCATCTGGATCACGCTGGCCACCTGGGCCGGGGCGCCGGTCTCGACCACCCACGCGGTGGTGGGCGGTATCGCCGGGGCGGGGGCGGCGCAATTCGGGCTCGACGCGCCGCACTGGGGCGGCATCGCGCGGATCGCGGCGGGCTGGCTCGTCTCGCCGGTGATCGCCGGGGCGATCGGGGCGGCGCTGCTGGCGCTGCTGCGCGCCCGCATCCACCGCGCGCCGGACCGGATCTCGGCCGGGGTGCGCTGGCTGCCGGTGCTGGTCGGCGCGGTGGCCGCGGTGCTCGGCGGCTATGCGCTGACGCTGGGGCCGGTGCGATGGTGGGCGGCGCTGCCGCTGTCATCGCTGGCGGCGGTCGCGGGCTGGTGGCTCGCCCGGCGGCGGCTCAGGGCCGAGCGGCTGGCCGGCCGCCGCCCGCGCGAGGTGACCGAGCGGCTGTTCGGCCCGCCGCTGATCGCCGCCGCGGTGCTGATCGCCTTTGCCCACGGCGCCAACGACGTGGGGAACGTGGTCGGGCCGCTGTCCGTCATCGCCCGGCAGGGCGACGGCGGGGCAGAGGTGACGCCGACGTGGCTCGCCATGGGCGGGCTGGGCTTCGGCCTCGGCGCGATGCTCTTCGGGCGGCGGCTGGTGGCGATGGTCGGCAGCCGGATCACCCGGCTGAACCCGGCCCGCGCGCTCTGCGTCGCGCTCGCCACCGCGCTGGTGCTGCTGGGGGCGACGTGGCTGGGGTTGCCGGTGTCCTCGACGCACGTGGCGCTCGGCGGGGTGTTCGGGGTCGGTTTCTACCGCGAGTGGGACGAGCGCCGCATGGCCGCCGCCGCCGCGCCCGCCGCCCGGGCCCCGCTGCCGCCCGAGGAGGCGCACCGCCGCCGACTCGTCCGCCGCTCGGCGGTGCTGCGGACGCTCGCCGCCTGGGCGGTCACGGTGCCCAGCACGGCGCTGCTGGGCGCGGGCCTCGCCTGGGCCATCGCCTAGCGGTGGTCAGCCGGCCGCCGCCAGCACCGCGCGCAGGTCCCAATCGGCCGCGGCCAGCGTCTCGCGCAGGAGCGGCGGGCCCGCCAGCAGCTTGCGCGCCGCCATGTGGCGGCCGGCCTGGTTCACCGTCTCGACCGCGATCAGCCGGCCGGCGCGGAACACCAGCACCGTGTCCACCGCGCCCTCGGCATCGTGCAGCGCGTGGGTGTCGTCCCAGCCCTCGGAGAGCCCGGCGATCTGCAGCTTCAGCGGCCCCTGGTCCGACCAGAACCACGGCAGCGCGGCATAGGGCGGCTGGTCCTGCCCGGCGATGCTGCGGGCGACGTGGCGGGCGTGGTCGGCCGCCGCCTGCACCGACTCGAGCCGCGTGGCGCGGCCCTCAAGCGGGAAGCTGGCGCAGTCCCCAATTGCGAAGATGCGCGGATCGGCGGTCCGCAGATGCCCGTCCACGACGATGCCGTTGGCGACCGCGAGCCCCGCCTCGGCGGCGAGTTCCACGTTCGGCCGGACCCCGGTGGCGAGCAGCACCAGGTCGGCCGGCAGCGTGGTGCCGTCGGTCAGCACAACGCCCTCGGCCACATCCGTCCCGGCCACGCCCGCGCCGAGCGTCGAGAGCCGCACGTCCACCCCCGCGCCGCGGTGAAAGTCGAGGAACCGCGCCGAGGTCGGCGGGGTCACGGCGCGGGCCATGAGCCGGTCGGCGGCCTCGAGCACCGTGACCGCGACGCCGGCCGCAGCGGCGACGGCCGCGAACTCGAGCCCGATGAACCCGCCCCCGATCACCACCGCGCGCCGCGCCCGCCCCATCGCGTCGCGCAGCCGCGCGGCGTCGGCGAGCCCCCGCAGCCCATGCACCCCGGGCAGGTCGAGCCCCGGCAGCGGCGGCACCGCGTTGCGGGCGCCGGTGGCGAGGATCAGGCGGTCGAAGCCGACCCGCGCCCCGCCCGCCAGCACGACCTCGCCCGCCGCGCGGTCGATGGCGGCGACGATGGTGGCGGGGCGATAGTCGATCCCGGACTGGGCAAAGAAGCTTTCGGGCTTGAGGGCGAGGCGGCTCGCGTCGCCGTCCTTCATGTAGGCCTTGCTGAGCGGCGGGCGCTGGTAGGGCAGGCCCGGCTCGTCGCCGATGAGCGTGACCGGCCCGGTGAACCCCTCGGCCCTGAGCGAGGCCGCCGCCTGCAGCCCGCCCTGACCGGCCCCGACGATGACCACCCGTTCCGCCATGCCCCGGCCCTTTCTGCTGCGCGCTGCCGCGCCAGACCCTGCCGCGCAGGGCGGGGCGGCGCAAGGGCAGCGCCGTCAGAGCGGCCAGCCGCCCGCCCGCATCGCCGCCCGCATCCGATCGCCCGCGTCGGGGGCCTGGGCGTCGATGCTGTGGCGCTTGAGGAACCACCAGAGATAGGGGGCGAAATCCGGCGCCGCGCCCGCGGCTGCGGCCAGCGCCGCCTCGGCCCCGAGTTCGGCCACGTTCAGCCCGACGTGGTGGAAGTCGATCTGGGCAAAGAGCACCGCGGGCTTGCCAAGGATCAGCCCGTCGAACGCCACGGCGCTGTTCCTGGGTCGCCACGAACCGGCACGCGCGCAGCAGCGCCGGCGTGTCGCCGCCGATCGTCAGCCGGGGGTAGCGCGCCGCCAGCGCCGCCAGCGCGGCGTGGTCCTCGGCATCGTAGCGTTCGCGGGGGTGCAGCGTGGCGGTGACGGGCTCGCCCGTGGCGCAGACCGCGGCGAGCATCTCGACCGGGCTCATCGACTGGAACGAGCGGTGCCGGCGCAGATGGCCCTGCAGCGGCACAAGGATCGGCCCGTCCCGGGTCGGCGGCGGACCGGGCAGCACCCGCGCCCGCAGCCGGCGCACGAAGGCCGCGGCGACCTCACCATCCACCTCGGCCGGATCGAAGGTGGCGCGGGCGACGGCAAAGCGCCAGCGCTCGGCCACCGGCTCGATCCGCCAGAACGGGTAGTGATAGGCCCGCCGCAGGGTCAGGGTGCGCGGATGCAGCGGACGTTTCATGTGAAGCAACGCAAAGTCTCCCGCGGGCGGCGGCACCTGCTGGGCGGCCGGCCCCGCCCGCTCGAACGCCACCCGCCAGCCGCGCGACTCGACCGCCGCCTGCAGCACCGCCATCGCCGGGAACGTCCCGGCCCGGGCGGTGCGCAGCATCGAGCCGTGCAGATAGACGCGCAGGGTGGGCATGGATCGGCCGTCACGAGGGGTGGCTGGGCGCCGCCACCCTAGGCCCCACCGCGCCACTGCGGAAGCGCGCGTTGCGCCGGCGCGCCCGCGCCCCTATCTGACCCCGCAGAACGAACGGAGGCGCAGGCATGAGCGACGACAGGTTTCCCGGCTGGCACGGCACGACGATCCTCGCGGTCCGCCGGGCCGGGCAGGTGGTGGTCGCCGGCGACGGGCAGGTCAGCGTCGGGCAGACGGTGATGAAGGGCACGGCGCGCAAGGTCCGCCGCCTCTCGCCGGGCGGGCGCGACGTGGTGGTGGGCTTCGCCGGTTCGACCGCCGACGCCTTCACCCTGCTCGAGCGGCTGGAAAAGAAGCTCGAGGCCGCGCCGGGCCAGTTGCAGCGCGCCTGCGTCGAGCTCGCCAAGGACTGGCGCACCGACAAATACCTGCGCAACCTCGAGGCGATGCTGATCGTCACCGACGGCGCCCAGCTTTACGTCGTGACCGGCGCGGGCGACGTGCTGGAACCCGAGCATGACGTGGCCGCCATCGGCTCGGGCGGGAACTTCGCGCTCGCCGCGGCGCGGGGGCTGATGGAGACCGACCTCGACGCCGAGACCATCGCCCGCCGCGCCATGGCGATCGCGGCCGAAATCTGCGTCTATACCAACGGCAACCTGACCGTCGAGACGATCGCTGCCTGAGCCCGCATCCCCCGCTTCCCGGCCGCGCCGGAAGCCGCTAGCCTGAGCGCCATGACCGACTGGACCGACCTGCGCGCCCGCATCCGCGCCCTCACCGAAGGCGAGACCGACGAGGTCGCGCTGATGGCCACCGTCGCGGGCGAGCTGCACCACGCCGACGACCGCTTCGACTGGACCGGCTTCTACCGCGTCACCGCGCCCGGGTTGCTGAAGGTCGGCCCCTACCAGGGCGGGCACGGCTGCCTGACGATCCCGTTCGAGCGCGGCGTCTGCGGCGCCGCCGCCCGGACCGGAGAGACCCAGCTCGTGCCCGACGTCGAGGCCTTCCCCGGCCACATCGCCTGCTCGAGCTCGACCCGGTCCGAGATCGTCGTGCCGGTGTTCGGGCGGGCCGGGCGGCTGATCGGGGTGCTCGACATCGACAGCGACCGCCCCGATGCGTTCACACCCGCCGATCAGGCGGCGCTGGAAGGGATGATGCAGGATGTCTTTGGCACGCTCTGAGGCAAGCTCTGACCCCGACGCCCGGCGCACCGCGCGCTGCCTCTGCGGCGCGATCCGCGTCACCATCCGCGGCCCGCTGCCCGACGTGGCGGCCTGCCACTGCGGCCAGTGCCGGCGCTGGTCGGGCCATGTGTGGGCCGCCGTTCCGGTCCCCGACGACCGGCTGACCATCGAGGGGGCCGAGCACATCCGCTGGTACCGCTCGTCCGACAAGGCCGAGCGTGGGTTCTGCACCACCTGCGGGTCGTCGATGTTCTGGCGCGCCATCGGCCGCGGCGACACCGACGTGGCGCTGGGCTGCCTCGACGCGCCGACCGGGTTGCGGCTCGAACGCCACATCTGGGTCGGCGACAAGGGCGACTATTACGAAATCGGCGACGGCCTGCCCCAGGACCCCCACCAGTGATCTGGGAGACGCTGGGCCACATCCCCACGCCCCAGCTGGCCGCTTTCGTCGCGGGCGGTCTGGTGCTGAACTTCGCCCCCGGGCAGGACGTGTTCTTCGCCACCGCCTGCGGGTTGCAGGGCGGGCCGCGGGCCGGCGCGCTCGCCGGGCTGGGGGTCGGGATGGGGGTCGTCGCCCATGTGCTGATGGCGACGCTGGGCCTCGGGGCGCTGATCGCGGCCCATCCCGGCGCACTGGCGGCGATCAAGTGGATCGGCGCGGGCTATCTGCTGTGGCTGGCCTGGAAAAGCTGGCACGCCGCGCCGCAGGGCGCGGCCCGCGGCGCGGTGCGGCCGTGGAACGTGATCCGGCGCGGGGCGCTCTCGAACCTTCTCAACCCCAAGCCGGTGCTGTTCCTGCTGGCCTTCCTGCCGCAGTTCACCCGCCCCGACTACGGCCCGATCTGGCACCAGCTGCTGGCGCTCGGCCTCATCTTTGCCTTCACCGGCACGCTGGTGACGATGGGCTACGGGCTCGTCGCCGGATGGCTCGGGGCGCGGCTCGGGGCGCATCTGGGGGTGCTGAACCGCATCGCCGCGGTGATGTTCGCCGGCCTCGCCCTGCGGCTGGTCGCACGGTGAGCTTCGTCTATCGCCCGACCGAGGCCCAGCCACGGCTGATCCACGACGACGACCAGATCCTCGTCGTGGACAAGCCCGAGGGGCTGCTGTCGGTCCCCGGCCGGGGCGAGGATCGCGCCGACTGCCTGATCGCCCGCCTGCGCGTGGCCTTTCCCACCGTGCTGCTGGTGCATCGGCTGGACCTCGACACCTCGGGGGTGATGGTCTTCGCCCTCACGCCCCACGCCCAGCGCCACCTGTCGCGCCAGTTCGAGACGCGGGGGGTGCGGAAATCCTACGTCGCCCGCGTCTGGGGCCGGGTCGCGGGGCGCACGGGCACCGTGGACCAGCCGCTGATGGTCGACTGGCCGAACCGCCCGCGGCAGATGATCCACCCCGAGGGCCGCCCGGCGCAGACCGACTGGCGGGTGATCCGCGCGGGCGACGACGAGACGCGGGTGCGCCTGACCCCCCTGACCGGGCGCAGCCACCAGTTGCGGGTGCACATGGCCCATCTCGGCCACCCGATCCTGGGCGACCCACTCTATGCCACCGGCCCTGCGGCCGAGTTTCCCCGCCTGATGCTGCACGCCGAGACGCTGCGCCTGCGCCACCCGGATTCGAACGTCACCATGACCTTCTCGGCCGACGTCCCGTTCTGATCCCCGCTGAGGCGGATGCAGCCAAACCCCCGCCCCGCGCGTTGTACGCCAAATAACGGGAGGTCCCCATGCGCATCCGTACCCTCGCCATCGGCCTTGCCGCCCTCGCCGCGGCCGCTGCCTGTTCGCGCGCGGTGATGACCCGCGTCCCCGCGGGGATTGAGCCGGTGACCGGCTTCGAGGCCCAGCGCTACATGGGCCGCTGGCACGAGATCGCCCGCCTCGACCACCGCTTCGAGCGCGGCATGACCGACGTCACTGCGGACTACACCCTGAACCCCGACGGCTCGGTCCGGGTGCTGAACCGCGGCCGCAAGGACGGCGAATGGCGCTCGATCGAGGGCACCGCCCGCTTCCTCGGCGCCCCCGACGTGGCGAGCCTCGGAGTCACCTTCTTCCCCGGCTTCCCGGGCGGCTACCACGTCTTTGCCCTGGACAGGGATTACCGCTGGGCAATGATCTCGGGCCCGAACCGCGGCTATCTGTGGATCCTCGCCCGCGAGCCGCGGATGGATCAGGCGACCTACGACCGGCTGGTCGGCATGGCGCGGGACAAGGGGTTCGATGTGGACGGGTTGATCCGGGTCAGCCACTCAGGCCTTGAGGTCGGCCAGCACCGGGCGAAGAACTGACACCATCCGGTTTGACGCGGCACACAACCATCCGATCGTGTCGGTGCAACCCAGTGGCTCATCAAGGCTGAAGCATGTCCGGCTCGGATTGAGGATCGCGCCCCACCGCACGGGGAAGGGCGCCATTTCCATCTCGATCTCCGGGGTCATGGCAGCAAGGCGCGCAAAGAGGTCAGCGCCCTCCTGCTCGACCAGCGTCAGACCTGCGCGGCCCTTCCAGCGCGGGTCATTCCAGCGATAGGCCGTGATCCAGCGCGCCGGCTCGGGCAGGGGAATCTTGGCCCAGTTGTTGCCGCCATGGCGGGGTGGCGGCTGATCCGGGTGGTCGAACCGGCACGTGTCGATGAACCGCCGCCAGAACGCCCGGTTTGCGGCGAGGGTGGCCTGTCGCTCGGGCGAGGCGACTGTCGGGGCCGTGTCCGGTGCGGCACCGATCCGCTCCTCGGCACCCTCCTCCTCGATCGTCAGCGCGGCTCCTGTGCCATCGACCAGCACCCGCTGCCGGACGACCTGCGTGCGGAACGGCACGTGCGGGGTCACGACGACATTGCCGTTGCCGTCGGACCAGCGGCGGAACTCGATCAGCGCCAGACGGGCGCCCGAATCGCCAATGTGCTCGGCGATGGCCATCATGTCCTCGCGGATGCCATCACCCGCGATCAGCAGGTGAAAGTCTCCCTGCCGCAGGTTCGCCGACACCGCGTCGGTAAAGGACGCTTCGGACAGGGGCGAACCGCCATGGCGCGCAAGCTCGAACAGCGGGTTCTGATGGGCCGCCAGCGCCGGGTCCAGCCTGGGTTTCAGCCGGGCGGTCAGGTCCGCATAGCTCCACCGCCGCAGCAGCGCCGCGTATTCGAGGATCTGGGCGATGACCTCGCGCCGTGCCTGCGGGTTGCGCCAGAGCTTGCACTCGATCAGCACCGGACGGCCGAACGCGGTCAGACCGAACAGGTCCAGAAAGACGGTCCCGCCGGGCTTGGCGATCGCCAGTTCGCGGACCACCGGGATGAAACGGCCTGTGCCGGGTTCGATCTCGTCCAGCGGGATGAGTTGGGGGTGGCCGTGCAGCAACTCCTGCAGCCAGTGTTCAGAGAGCCCCGACACCAGATCTTCACGCTCAAGCGTGGCAGGGCCGGATGGCGAAATGAGAAGCGCGGTCATGGCGCAGATGTTCCGGGGCGGGGCGCGCCCGTCAACTGACGATCAGCGCGGCTACAACCGCCCCTGATAATTCGCCTTCGGCCCCATGAACCACCAGGCGATCAGCCCGATCACCGGCAGGAAGGCGATCACCAGCGTCCAGATGATCTTCGACGACCGTTCGGCGTTCGAGTTGATCACCGAGGCGATCGCCCAGATGTCGAGCGCGAACAGGATGATCCCGCCGATGCCGCTGAAAATGTTCATCATCCTGCCTCCGCTTCGATCCGCGTATACGCCGCGGGTCCGACCGCACAACGGCCCCCGCGGCGTGCGGTTCCGTCGCCGCTAGAGCACGTAGCGCGACAGGTCCGCCGAGCGGGCGAGGTCGCCGAGCGGCGCCTCGACATAGGCCGCGTCCACCGTCACCCGCTGACCGTCCGCGTCGGGGGCGGCGAAGGACAGCTCTTCGAACACCCGCTCCATCACCGTGTAAAGCCGCCGGGCGCCGATGTTCTCGACGCTGAAGTTGACCTCGGCGGCGATGCGGGCGAGCGCCGCGATCCCGTCGTCGGTAAAGGCGACCTCGACCCCCTCGGTCCCCATCAGCGCGGCATATTGCCGGGTCAGGGCGTTGTCGGTCTCGGTCAGGATGCGGACGAAATCCGCCTCGGTCAGCGCCCGCAGCTCGACCCGGATCGGCAGCCGGCCCTGCAGCTCGGGCAAGAGGTCCGAGGGTTTCGCCACGTGGAACGCGCCCGAGGCGATGAACAGGATGTGGTCGGTGCGGACCGGGCCGTATTTCGTGGACACGGTGGTGCCCTCGATCAGCGGCAGCAGGTCGCGCTGCACCCCCTCGCGGCTGATCTCGCCGCCGCGGGTGTCGGCGCGGGTGGCGACCTTGTCGATCTCGTCGATGAAGACGATCCCCGACTGCTCGACCGCCTCGAGCGCGGCGGTCTTGACCCGCTCGTCGTCGATCAGCTTGTCGGCCTCTTCCGCGATCAGCAGGTCGTAGGACTGCGCGACGGTCACCTTGCGGCGGGTCTTGCGGCCGCCGAACGCCTTCATCAGCGCGCCCAGGTCCATCATCTGGCCCATGCCGGGCTGGCCCGGGATCTCCATCCCCAGCGGGTTCGAGGTGTCGGTCAGCTCAAGCTCGATCACCGTGTCATCCAGCTCGCCCGCCTTGAGCTTGCGGCGGAACATCTCGCGGGTCTGCTCGCGCGCCTGGTCGCCCGCCAGCGCGGCGATGACCCGGTCCTCGGCGCTCGCGCGGGCGCGGGCGGTCACGTCGTCGCGCATCCGCGCCCGTGTCTCGACCATCGCGGCGTCGGCGAGGTCGCGGATGATCTGCTCGACGTCGCGGCCGACATAGCCGACCTCGGTGAACTTGGTCGCCTCGACCTTGACGAAGGGCGCCCCGGCGAGCTTCGCCAGCCGCCGGCTGATCTCGGTCTTGCCGACGCCGGTGGGGCCGATCATCAGGATGTTCTTGGGATGCACCTCGGCCTTGAGCTCGGGGGCAAGCTGCTGACGCCGCCAGCGGTTGCGCATCGCCACGGCGACGGCGCGCTTGGCGTCGGCCTGGCCGATGATGAAGCGGTCCAGTTCCGCCACGATCTGGCGGGGGGTGAGGTCGGTCATGGCATCCTCGTTCTGCTTGCGGGGTGACTTAGGCGGGCGGCCGGGCGGTTTCAAATGTCCGTCCCTCGGCCAGCCCCGCGGAGAGTGCGGCGGCTGGACGGGCGGCGCCGGTCAGGCTAGGTCACGCGCGACGCCATAGCCGGAGCCCGCCATGACCGACCGCACCCCCCTCAAGCGCGCGCTGATCTCGGTCTCGGACAAGACCGGGCTCGAGGATTTCGCCCGGGCGCTGGCCGCCCGCGGGGTCGAACTGCTCTCGACCGGCGGCACGGCGAGCGCGCTGCGCGCCGCGGGGCTGACGGTGCGCGACGTGGCCGAGGTCACGGGCTTCCCCGAGATGATGGACGGCCGCGTCAAGACGCTGCACCCGGCGGTGCACGGCGGGCTGCTGGCCCTGCGCGACAACCCCGAGCACGTCGCTGCAATGGACGCGCACGGGATCGCGCCGATCGACCTACTGGTGGTGAACCTCTACCCGTTCGAGGCGACGGTCGCCCGCGGCGCCGACTATGCCGAGGCGGTCGAGAACATCGACATCGGCGGCCCGGCGATGATCCGCGCCGCGGCCAAGAACCACGGCTTCGTCGCCACCGTGGTGGATGTCCAGGATTACGACGCCGTGCTGGCCGAGCTCGATGCGAACGACGGCGCGACGACCCTCGCCTTCCGCCAGCGCTTGGCGCAGGCGGCCTATGCCCGCACCGCGGCCTATGACGCGGCGGTGTCGGCGTGGATGGCGGGTGCCATCGGTCAGGACGCCCCGCGCCGCCGCGCCTTTGCCGGGACGCTGGCGCAGACGCTGCGCTATGGCGAGAACCCGCACCAGACGGCGGCCTTCTATACCGACGGGACGGGGCGCCCCGGTGTCGCCACCGCCCGCCAGTGGCAGGGCAAGGAGCTGTCCTACAACAACATCAACGACACCGACGCCGCGTTCGAGCTGGTGGCAGAGTTCGACCCGGCCACCCCCGCGGTGGCGATCATCAAGCACGCCAACCCCTGCGGCGTGGCGCTGGGGACGAGCTTCGCCGAGGCTTACGGCCGCGCCTTCGACTGCGACCGCACCTCGGCCTTCGGCGGGATCATCGCGCTGAACGGCACGCTGGACGAGGCGACCGCCCGCGCCATCACCGAGATCTTCACCGAGGTCGTGATCGCCCCCGACGCGACCGAGGCCGCCCGCGCCGTCTTTGCCGCCAAGAAGAACCTGCGCCTGCTGACCACCGGCGGGCTGCCCGATCCCCGCGCGGGCGGCGAGACGGTCCGCCAGGTCGCCGGCGGCTTCCTGATCCAGGGCCGCGACAACGGCCATGTTTCGCGCGAGGCGCTGAAGGTCGTGACCCAGCGCCAGCCCACGGCCGAGGAACTCGACGACCTGATGTTCGCCTGGACGGTGGCCAAGCACGTCAAGTCGAACGCCATCGTCTATGCCAGGGACCGCGCCACCGTGGGCATCGGCGCCGGGCAGATGAGCCGGGTCGACAGCACCCGCATCGGCCGGCGCAAGTCCGAGGACATGGCCGAGGCGCTGGGCCTCGCGCAGCCGCTGACCGAGGGCGCGGCGGTCGCCTCGGACGCGTTCTTCCCCTTCCCGGACGGGATCGAGGCGCTGGCCGCCGCCGGTGCCCGCGCGGTGATCCAGCCCGGCGGGTCGATGCGCGACGCCGAGGTGATCGCGGCCGCCGACCGGCTCGGCCTCGCGATGGTCTTCACCGGGCAGCGGCATTTCCGGCACTGATGAGCGACACGCCCACCCCTCTGGCGGCTGCGGGCGAGCCCGCGAAGAAGCCCGCGCGGCGCCGGTTGCCGGCCGCCGACGGCACCGCGCCGAAGAAGCGCCGGGTGCTCAAGGCCGAACCGCCGCCCCCGCCGCCGCGCAAGCTGTGGTGGGCGCTGGGCGTGACGCTCGGGGTGCTGGCGCTGGACCAGCTCAGCAAGTGGATCGTCGTGCAGGCCCTGAACCTCAAGGAGGTGCAGGCGATCGACGTGATCGACCCGTGGCTGAACCTCAGGATGGCGTGGAACCAGGGGGTGAACTTCGGCCTTTTCGGCACTGACGCCGAGTTCATGCGCTGGGTGCTGATCGGCGTGGCGCTGGCGATCTGCGTCGGCGTCGCGGTGTGGCTGGTGCGGCTGCGGCCCGGCACGCTCGCGCAGGTCGCGGCGGGGCTGCTGGTCGGCGGCGCGCTGGGCAACGTCATCGACCGCGTGGCCTATGGCGCGGTGGCGGATTTCCTGAACATGAGCCTGCCCGGCTGGCGCAACCCCTACAGCTTCAACGTGGCCGACATCGCCATCTTCGCCGGGGCGCTGGGGCTGATCGTCCAGCCGGGTCCGAAACCCGCGCCCCCGCCCGCCCCCGCCCCGCGCCCGCGGCGCCGGCCCGGCAGCGGCGACTGACTGCGGCGGGAGCACCACCCCCTGCCGCCGATTCCTGCTCACGCGCCCTGCGCACCGCCACAAGACCCGTGACGGACCGCGCCGGACGCGCTAGAAGGCCGGAAACGGGACAGGACGTGAGATCATGCGGGCCGCTTTGCTGACCATCTGCGCGCTGGCGCTCGCCGGTTGCTCGAACGAGGGCAAGCTGATGACGCTCGCCAGCGACGACGGCCCCGAAGAATTCGCCATCGTCCCGACCCGCCCGCTCGAACTGCCGCCGGACCTCGCGCAGCTGCCCGCGCCGACGCCGGGCGGCGCGAACATCACCGACCCGCACCCCGAGGCTGACGCCGTCGCCGCCCTCGGCGGCAACCCCGGCCAGCTGGCCGCGCAGGGCGTGGGGGCCGGGGACGGCGCGCTGCTCGCCCATGCCGCGCGGGCCGGGGTGACGCCCGGCATCCGCCAGGTCACCGCCGCCGAGGATGCGCAGTACCGCGCCCGCCACGGCCGCCGCCTGCTCGAGATCGTGGCCCGCACCAACGTCTATTACCGCGCCTACCGGCCGCAGACGCTCGACAGCTGGGCCGAACTCGAGCGCTGGCGCCGCACCGGCGTCCAGACCCCCAGCGCCCCGCCGCGCTGAGCGGGCCGCGGGCGTCCGGGGAGGCACGGGCCGCCGCAACCGGGCGGCCCCTCAAGCGGCAGTGATCGGGCGACGGGTTGTGCGCCTCGCCGGCTGCGGTCATCCTCTGGCCTTCCCGATGATGACCTGAAGGGGTCGCCCATGCGCCGCACGCTCCTCGCCGTCCTGCTCGTCTCTGCCTCGCCCGCGCTGGCCGAGATGCCGCCGGGCGTGAGCCACTTCACCCTGCCCAACGGGATGGAGGCGGTGGTGATCGAGGATCACCGCGCCCCGGTCGTGGTGCAGATGGTCTGGTACCGCATCGGCTCGGCCGACGAGACGCCCGGCAAGTCGGGGATCGCCCATTACCTCGAGCACCTGATGTTCAAGGGCACCGACAAGCTGGCGGCGGGCGAGCTGTCCAAGACCGTGACCGCCAACGGCGGCATGGACAACGCCTTCACCTCGTACGACTTCACCACCTATTTCCAGCGCATCGCCGCCGACCGCCTCGACCTCGTGATGGGGATGGAGGCGGACCGCATGGCCAACCTCAGGATCGGCGAGGACGACTGGCAGGCCGAGCGGCAGGTCGTGCTCGAGGAACGCGCGCAGCGCACCGACAGCGACCCCCGCGCGCTCTTCGCCGAGGAACGCGCGGCCGTGCAGTACTACAATCACCCCTATGGCCGCCCGGTCATCGGCTGGCGGCAGGAGATGGAGGGGCTGACCCGCGACGACGCGCTGGCGTGGTACGGCGCCCATTACGCGCCGAACGCCGCGGTGCTGGTCGTGGCGGGCGACGTGACCGCAGACGAGGTGCGCAGCCTCGCTGAAAAGCATTATGGCCCGATCCCGGCCCGGCCCGGCGCCGAACGCACCGCCCGCCCGCAAGAGCCCGTGCAGCGGGCGTCGCGGGTGATCGAGATGGCCGACCCGCGGGTGCCGCAGCCCACGATCTCGCGCAGCGTGATCGTGCCCGAGCGCAATGCGGGCGACCAGAAGCAGGCGGCGGCGCTGTCGGTGCTGGCCGAACTGCTCGGCGGCTCGCCGCAGACCTCGGTGCTGGGGCGCAAGCTGGTGATGACCGGCAAGGCGCTGTGGGCGGGGGCCAGCTACGACGGGCTGACCGTCGATCCGACGACCTTCGCGGTGACGATGGTCTATCCGCCGCAGGCCGACACCCAGGCCGCCAAGGCAGCGGCCGAGGCGGCGCTGGACGCGGCCCTCGACGAGTTCCTGGCGGAAGGGCCGGACCCGGCGCAGCTCGACCGGGTCAAGACGCAGCTGCGCGCCGCCCGGATCTACGAGCGCGATTCGGCGCACGGCCGCGCCTATGACTACGGGCAGGGGCTGGCGATCGGGCTGACGGTCGAGGACGTGAACGACTGGCCGGACCTGCTGGCCGCGGTCACGGTCGAGGACGTGAAGGCCGCCGCGCGGATCGCGCTGCGCCGCGAGGGCGCGGTGACGGCCCATCTGCTGCCCGCGCGGGCGGGCGAGGGGGCTGCGCCGGGCGCACAGGCTGGGGCGGGGGCGGCTGAGACGCCGGCCGCACCGACCGCCGACACCCCGGCTGGGGCTGCCGTGCCGGACTCTCCCGCGGCTGACGCGCCAGCCACGGACGAGACCACCGCAGCGCCCGCCCCTGACACCGCGGACACCGCACCCGAAACCGCCGCGCCCAGCCCTGCCGACACCCCGCACCCGACCGCGGCCCCCGGCGCCCCGCCACCCCCGCCTGACGGGACCGCCGCCCCTGACGGCGCCGCCGTCGAAACCCCTGCTGCCGAGGTGCAGCAATGATCCGCGCGCTCGTCACCGCCGCCGCCCTCACGCTTCTCGCCGTGCTGCCGGCGCGGGCCATCGACATCCAGCAGGTGACCTCGCCCGGCGGGGTCGGGGCCTGGCTGGTCGAGGATCACTCGATCCCCTTCGTCGCGCTCAACATCGCCTTCCGCGGCGGTGCCTCGGTCGATCCCGAGGGCAAGCGCGGCGCCGTCAACCTGATGACCGGGCTGCTCGAGGAAGGCGCAGCCGACCGCGACGCGACCCAGTGGGCCGAGGCGATGGAGGCGCTCGGCGCCAGCGCAAGCTTCAACGTCGGCGACGACGCGCTGACCGTGAGCCTGCGGGCCCTGACCGAGAACCGGGACGCCGCCGCCGACCTCGTGCGCGACGCGCTGACGGCGCCGCGCTTCGACACCGACGCGGTCGAGCGGGTGCGCGCGCAGGTCCAGTCGATCATCCGCGCCGAGGCGAGCGAGCCGAACGCCATCGCCGCCAAGGCCATGGCCGCCCGCCTCTGGGGCAGCCACCCCTACGGCAGCTCGCTCAACGGCACCGAGGACAGCGTCGCCGCGCTGACCGTGGAGGACCTGCGCGCCGCCAAGGACCGGGTGCTGGCGCGCGACCGCGTCATCGTCTCGGCCGCCGGCGACATCGACGCGGCCGGGCTCGGCGCGCTGGTGGACCGCATCCTCGGCGACCTGCCCGCCACGGCGTCCGTGCCGCTGCCGCCCGCGGCCACGCCGCAGTTCGACGGCCAGACCACGGTCATCGACTGGGACAGCCCGCAGACCGTGGTGGCCTTTGCCCAGCCCGGCCTGCCGATGAGCGACAAGGACTACTTCGCGGCCTTCGTGCTCGACCACATCCTCGGCGGCGGCGGCTTCTCGTCGCGGCTGATGGACGAGATCCGCGAAAAGCGCGGGCTGACCTACGGCGTCGGCACCGGCCTCGCCAACCAGGTGCTCGGCGAAAGCTGGCAGGGCGGCATGGCCACCGCCAACGCCCGGACGGGCGAGGCCGTGGCGCTGGTGCGCGAGGTCTGGGGCAAGATCCGCGAGGGCGTAACCGACCGCGAGGTCGCCGACGCCAAGACCTACCTCACCGGCGAATACCCGCTGCGCTTCGACGGCAACGGCAAGATCGCCGGAATCCTGACCGGGATGCAGCTCATGGGGATGCCGCGCGACTACGTGAACACCCGCAACCCGCAGATCGAGGCGGTCACGGTCGAGGACGTGAACCGCGTGGCGCAACGCCTGCTCGACCCCGCGCGGCTCAGCTTCGTGCTGGTCGGACGGCCCGAAGGGCTCTGACGCGCCGCCGCAACGAAAACGGCCGCCGTCCCCCGGGGGCGGCGGCCGTATCGTTGGCGATGGACGCCGGTCAGCGGACCTGGACGGCCCCGGTGCCACCCAGCGCAGCACCCGCAACGGCGCCGACGGGACCGGCCACGACCGCGCCGGTCGCAGCGCCGGTGGTGGCGCGGGTGCCCGCATCGGGGCCGCAGGCGGCCAGGGCGAGGGTGACGGTGGCCAGTGCGGTGAGGGTCAGGGTTTTCATGACGTTCATCCTTGTTGGGCGCATGAGTGAGGTCTGATGTGACCTAAAGCCGCGCCGCGCGCGCCCGGTTCCCGGACACGTCCTCGGCTCAGGAATCGCTTTCGCGGACGGCGTGATTCTTGCTATATCTGGGGTCATGACGCGCCATGACCCCAACATCCGCCCGGTCATCCGCCAACTGGATGAGGCCGCCGCCAACCGCATCGCGGCCGGCGAGGTGGTCGAGCGTCCCGCCTCGGCGGTCAAGGAGCTGGTCGAGAACGCGCTCGACGCCGGGGCGCGGCGCATCGACGTGACCATCGCCGGCGGCGGCAAGCGCCTGATCCGGGTGGCCGACGACGGCTGCGGCATGACCGCCGCCGACCTGCCGCTGGCGCTGTCGCGGCACGCCACCTCGAAGATCGACGGCTCGGACCTGCTCAACATCCGCAGCTTCGGCTTCCGCGGCGAGGCGCTGCCCAGCCTCGGCGCGGTCGGCCGCCTCACCCTCACCAGCCGCGCCGCGGGGGCTGAGGCCGCCCGCATCGAGGTCGCCGCCGGCCGCATCAGTGAGGTCCGCCCCGCCGCCGGCAACCGCGGCACGGTGGTCGAGCTGCATGACCTCTTCTTCGCGACCCCCGCCCGGCTCAAGTTCATGCGCGGCGACCGGGCCGAGACCCAGGCCATCGCCGAGGTCATCCGCCGACTGGCCATGGCCGAGCCCGGCGTGGGCTTCACCCTCACTGACGCTGACGCCGACCGGGTGCTGTTCCGCGCCGACCCCGAGACGGGCGAGGCGGCGCTGTCCACCCGCATCGGCCGGGTGATGGGGCGCGAGTTCGTCGAGAACGCGGTGACGCTCGACGCCGAGCGCGACGGGCTGCGGCTGACGGGCCTCGCCGCGCTGCCGACCTATTCGCGCGGCGCGGCGGTGGCCCAGCATCTCTACGTCAACGGCCGCCCGGTGCGCGACAAGCTGCTGACCGGGGCGCTGAGGGCAGGATATTTCGACGTGCTCGCCGCGGGCCGCCACCCGGCGGCGGTGCTGTATCTGAGCTGCGACCCCGAGGGGGTGGACGTGAACGTGCACCCGGCCAAGGCCGAGGTGCGCTTCCGCACGCCCGAGGCCGCGCGCGGGCTGGTCGTCTCGGCGCTCAGGCACGCGATGGCGGGGGCGGGGCACCGGGCCGCCTCGACCGGCGGGACCGCAGTGCTCGGCGCCTTCCGCCCCGAGACGCCGCTGCGCCCCGCGGCGCTGGCCGCGGGCTGGGCCGCGCAGGCCCCGCTGGGGGCTGCCCCCGGCCTGTCCGAAGCGGCGCCCGGCTTCGCCCCGGCCGCGGCCCGGATCGAGCCCGACACGACCGAAGCCATACCCGACAGCCCAGGCGAGAACCCGCTCGGCGCGGCCCGGGCACAGCTGCACGAGAACTGGATCATCGCCCAGACCGCGGACGGCATCGTGATCGTGGACCAGCACGCCGCCCACGAGCGGCTCGTCTACGAACGCCTCAAGGCCCAGGCCGAGGCCGCGCAGGCCGCGGGCGCGCCGGTGCCGGGGCAGGCGCTGCTGATCCCGGAGATCGTCGATCTGGGCGACGCGGCCCAACGCGTGCTGGAGGCGGCGGACGCTCTGTCCCGCCTCGGGCTGGTCATCGAACCCTTCGGCCCCGGCTGCGTCGCGGTGCGCGAGGTGCCCGCGGCCCTCGGCCGGATCGACGCCGCAGCGCTGATGCGCGACATCGCCGACGACCTCGCCGACACGGGCGCAAGCGACCGGGTGCAGGCGCGGCTCGACGCGGTGCTCTCGTCGATGGCCTGCCACGGCTCGGTGCGTTCGGGCCGGCGGATGAGCGGGGAGGAGATGAACGCGCTTCTGCGCGAGATGGAGCGGACGCCCCGCTCGGGCCAGTGCAACCACGGCCGCCCGACGTGGGTCGAGCTGAAGCTCACCGACATCGAGCGGCTGTTCGGGCGCTAGCAGGGGCTTCGCCCCTCGCGCCTGCGGCGCTCACCCCAGGATATTTGCACAAGGAAGAACCGCAGCCGCGCGCGGATTGACGGGCGGCGGGGTTCGGGCGACAAGCGGGGTACCCTCCGGGGCCGCAGAGAGGATTGCCGCGCCATGCTTGAGATCAGCGCCGACAAGATCGCCTTCGTCGTCATCCGGGCGCGTGACTACGATCAGGGGCTCGACGGGCGCGGCGGGCGCAACGCCTATGAGCTGCGCGACTTCATTGCCGACCTGAACGACGACGAGCAGGCGGCGCTGACGGCGGTGATGTGGATCGGCCGCGGCACCTTCGACGCCGACGACCTGTCAGAGGCGGTGGCGACGGCCAAGGCCGAAAAGACCACGCCCACCGAGGACTACCTGATGGGCGAGCCTCAGCTGGCCGACCACCTTGAGGCGGGGATGGAGGCGCTCGGCCTCTCGCCCGGCGACGAGGCCGACAACCTGCTTAAGGGCTGACGCGCCCGCCACCCTGCACCCCCTCGGGCTGGACCCAAATATCCTCAGGGGGTGAGGCCGCGGCACGCGGCCGAGGGGGCGCGAGCGCCCCCTGCCTTACTCTTTCGACACCCGGATCACCGCGCCGTTGTCGGCGTCCGTGACCAGCATCAGCGCCCCGTCGGGGGCCACGGCGAGGTCACGGACCCGCCCGATCCCGTTCAGATAGCGCGCCTCGCCCGACACCTTGCCGCCGTCGAGCGTCAGCCGCACGACCCCGCCGCCGGCCTGCAGCGCCCCGATCAGCGCGCTGCCGTTCCAGTCCGGGAACATCGCGCCGTCGTAGAACGCCATCCCCGAGGGGGCGATCACCGGATCCCAGTAATAGACCGGCTGCTCCATCCCCTCCTGCGCGGTCTTGCCTGCGTTGATGTCGGCGCCGCTGTAGGCCACGCCGTAGGTGATGACCGGCCAGCCGTAGTTCTTGCCCGGCTCGACGTGGTTCAGCTCGTCGCCGCCCTTCGGCCCGTGTTCGACGGTCCAGAGCTGGCCCTGCTTGTCGAACGCCGCCGCCTGCACGTTGCGGAAGCCCTTGGCGTGGGTCTCGGGCAGGCCTATCCCGGCCCCCATCGGCGCGCCGGTGAGCGGGTCGATGCGGACGATCTTGCCCAGGTGGTTGTCGTCGGCCTGCGCGCTGTCGCGGATCGGCACGTCCGAGCGCTCGCCCAGCGTCACGATCAGCCCGCCCTGCCCGTCGAGCATCAGGCGGCTGCCGAAGTGCTTGTCGCCGTCATAGACGGGGGTCTGGCGGAACAGCTCCTTGACCTCTTCAAGGCTACGGCCGTCGGCCGAAAGCTTCGCGGTGGCGACGGCAGTCTGGTTGCCGCCCTCGGCCGGCGCGGCATAGCTGATCCACAGCCGCCGGTCGCTGGCGAAATCCGGGCCGACCATCACGTCCAGAAGCCCGCCCTGGCCCTTGGCGTCGATCTCGGGCAGGCCCTCGATCGGTTCGGACAGCGTGCCATCGGCGCCGACCATCCGCAGCCGGCCCGGCCGCTCGGTCACCAGCCACGCCCCGTCGGGCAGAAGCGCCAGCGCCCAGGGGTGCGAGAGCCCGTCCACCACCGTCTCTGTCTTGAGCGCGACCGTGTCGGCGATCACCGGGGCGCGGGTCTGGCCCTCAAAGGCCGGTTGCTGATCCGGCGCATTCGGCGGGGCGGCGTTGAAATCCTGCGCGAGCGCCGCCCCGGCCATCAGGCCGAGCGCGGCGGCGGTCGTGAGGAACGAGGGGGCAAAGCGGGCCATGCAAAATCTCCTGAACAATTCACTCAGGCAACGTCAGCAGGCCGGGTGCGTTCCCCCCTCGGTTCTCACGCGCGGATCACGGTTTTGACAGGTGGTCCACCTTGGCCATGTGGTCGGCGATCTCGCCCACCTCGACCAGCCAGCCGGCGATCGCCTCGGGCGCCGAGGGCGCGGCGTGGACGCCGGGGGCGAAGTCGCCGCGCAGCACCGCCTCGACCGCCAGCGCCACGGGGATCGAGACGAGCTGCGCCATCGCGGTCCCGCGGTCGTTGCCCTGCGCGTCCAGCACCCACTCGCGGTCATAGACCCGCGCCCCGTCGCGCTCGGCCGCCAGCCGGACGAACAGCACCACGCGGTCCGGCTCGCCCTCGGCATAGGCGTGGGCGTCCCAGAACCCCTCGGCCATCTCGCGCAGCCGCACGTCGCCCTCGGGGCCGGTCAGGCCCTCGACCTCGGCGAAGACCTCGGACCACGCCTCGGACCAGCCCTTGAGGCGGATGGTGCCGCGGACGAAATCCTTGAGCGTCCATTCGCGGTCGAACCCGTAGGGGTCGATGAAGGCGGTCGAGTCGCGGTTGGGATAGACCTCGAACCGCTCGGGCACCGGCAGCGGCGCATCATAGGGGTCGATGGCGTGCCAGGGGCGGTCCACCACCCGCTCGGCCCCGTCGCGGATCGACTTCGACGGCGAGCGGAGGGCCCGCAGCACGCCCAGCGGCGACCACGAGAACTTGTAGCGGAACGGGTTGGGATGGCGGGGGATGCCGCCGCAGTAGCTGGTAAAGCTCACCGCGTCGCCCTTCTGCGCGACCTGCCGGTAATCCGCGACCAGCTCATGCGCCATCAGGTGATCGATGCCGGGGTCGAGCCCGACCTCGTTGACCAGCGCCACGCCCGCATCCTCGGCCGCCGCCTCGAGCGCCGCCATCTCGGGCGAGATGTAGGACGAGCTGACGAAATGCGCCCGCTTCTCGACGCAGATCCGGGCCAGCGCCGGGTGCTGGTCGGCCGGCAGCATCGAGACGACCACGTCGCCCGCCGCCAGCGCCTCGGTCAGTGCCTGGGGGTCATAGGCGCGGATGTCCTGCGCCAGATCGCCCACCGCGGCGCGGGCCTTCTCCACCGTGCGGTTCCAGACCACGACCGGCGTCTTGCCCGCGAGCAGGCGGCGCAGGCCGGGGATCGCCGAAAGCCCGGTGCCAACCCAGTGAATCGTCATGCCGAAAGCTCTTTCAGATGGGTGTCATAGATCGCCGCCGCCCGGCCCCAGGGGCCTGCGTCGATGGCGTCGAGCTGGCGCAGCACCGGCAGAAGCTGGGCCGCGTAATCCTGGCTCGATTCGCGCGGCAGCATCGAGGGCAGGTTGTCGATCGCCGTCACGTCGAGCAGCGGCCGCTCTGCCACCCTGAGCGCGGGGGCGGCCCAGTCGGTCGTGCGGTCATAGACCTTGATCGGGGAAAACTCGCTCGTGGGGTCGCAGGCGATGTCGCCGATCACCGTCAGCGCGCGGCCGGGATTCACGGCGCTTTCCGGCACGAACACCGGGCAGCCTGGCTGCGCGAGGATGCAGTTCAGGAACACCTCGTGCAGCAGGATCTCGGGGAAGGGGCCGCCGTGGGCGGTCTCGGCCATGTCCCACTTCGTCACCCGCACGCCCATCTCGGCGCAGAGGTCGGCGGCGCCGGTGCCGACCCGGCCCTTGGCGCCGATGACGATGGCGCGCGGCCGCACCCGGCCGGTGCCGTCCAGCTCGGCCCGCAGGCTCGCGGCGAGCGCCTCCTTGTTGGGGAACGGGTGGACGGGGCCGCAGATGCCGCCATGCGCCTGCGCCGCCCAGCATTTCAGCGCCACCGCCGCCCCCGCGTAGCCCGCCCAGTAGCCGAAGGCCGCGAGCCTGCGCCCGTCGTCGTCGAGCAGATATTCGAGGTCATAGAGCCGCCCGCCGCCCGCGCGGAACCGCTTGAGCAGCTCCTGCCCCGCCGGCTGGCCCTTGAAGGCGTGGCCGAACATGATGTGGCGGTGGGTGAGCGGGGTGCCGTCCTCGGGCAGCTCCTTGAGGCCGAAGACAATGGCGTCGGCGGGTGCCTCGACCCACGATCCCTCGGGGGCGATGGTGGCGCCGGCGCGGCGGTAGTCTTCGACGGGCAGGATGCGGCGGGGGCTGTCCTCGACCGTCACGGCAAAGCCGCGCCGGATCAGGTCGCGCACCCCCTCGGGGGTGATGCCGACGCGGTCCTCGTTGGGGCGGCTTTCGGCCCGGACCCACAGATGTGTCATGCTGAACTCTCCCGATGCTGGCGGGCTGGCGGTTGCCAGTTTGCGGTTGCCAGTTGGCTGTTGGCCGAGGCTTACGGAAAGGCGACGCGCCCGTCCAGCGAGGGGGTGCCCTGCGCGGCCCCGCCCTGCGCACGCGGCGGGGGCCGCCGGGCGCCGAGGAACGGGCCGTCGCCGGCCGCGTCGATGCGGGCGATGGCGGCGGCGATGTCCTCGACGATCACCGCCATGGCCGAGGCGGTGGCATGGACCATCCGTCCCTCGCCCAGCGCCATCGCCACATGGCCCGGCCAGAACAGCAGGTCGCCGCGGCTGATGTCCTCGACCTCGGGGAAGGCCGCGCGCTGCAGGTCGCTGTCGCCCGGACAGGCGATCCCCGCCGCCCACAGCGCCGCCTGCGCCAGCCCCGAGCAGTCGATCCCGCCGCGCGAGTTGCCGCCCCACAGATAGGGGGTGCCGACAAGGCTCAGCGCCACCGCCGCCGGGTCGTCGGCGGGGGTGTCGGTCAGATGCTGGACCGGGACGAACCCGCCGGTGACAAGCTCCGCAAACCCGCCCGCGATCCCCGCCACCGCCAGCCGCGCGCCGAGCGTCAGGCTGGCGCTCTCTCGCTCTTTTATCGTGGCCTTGGGGTAGATGTGGGTGGCGGGCGCGGCGACGCGGTGGGTGATCGCGGGCCGCTCGGCCGTCAGCGCGGCCATGCCGATCCAGCCGCAATAGCCGTCCGCCGCGGCCTGCACGAAGGCGCGGTCGTGGCGGCGCTCGATCACCGTCACGTCAGCGCCGAAGATCAGCTGCCGGTCGCGGCGGCCGTTCGGCTCGCGGTCCAGATCGACCAGCGGCACCGCGACGCGCATCGCCGTGCCCTCGGTCAGCGTGGGCCGCGCGATCCCGGCGCCGGCCAGCGCCACGCGGTCGGTGGCCGGGGTCAGGCGCGGGTCCATCAGTGCGCCCCCGCCGCGCGGCCGGTCAGCGCGGGCAGCGCGTTGAGGATCGCCCGCATCCCCTGACCGACGCCGCCCTTGGGCCGCCCCGGCGCGGCGGCGGGCTGCCAGCCGTAGATGTCGAAATGCACATACGTCCCCGCGCCTTCGGTAAAGCGCCGCAGGAACAGCGCCGCGGTGATCGCCCCCGCGAACCCGCCCGAGGGCGCATTGTCGAGGTCGGCAATGGCAGGCTCGATCATCGCCTCGTAGGGCTCCCAGAAGGGCAGGCGCCAGATCGGATCGGCGTGGTCGCGCCCGGCGGCGTGCAGCGCCTCGGCCGCGGCCTCGTCGTCGCAGAAGAACGGCGGCAGGTCCGGCCCCAGCGCCACCCGCGCCGCCCCTGTCAGCGTCGCCATGGAAATCAGCACCGCCGGCGCCTCTTCGGCCGCCAGCGCCAGCGCGTCGGCGAGGACCAGCCGCCCCTCGGCGTCGGTGTTGTTGACCTCGACCGTCAGCCCCTTGCGGCTGGTCAGCACGTCGCCGGGGCGGAAGCTGTCCGAGCCGACGCTGTTCTCGACCGCCGGGATCAGCACCCGCAGCCCGCCCGCGCGGCCCGTCCGCGCCAGCGTCTCGGCGAGGCCGAGCACGTTCGCCGCCCCGCCCATGTCCTTCTTCATCAGCAGCATCGACGACGACGGCTTGATGTCCAGCCCGCCGGTGTCGAAGCACACCCCCTTGCCGACCAGCGTGACCGCAGGCCCTTCGCCCGGAAAGCGCAGGTCGATCAGCCGAGGCTCCCGCCCCGGCCCGGCGGCGCGGCCCACGGCGTGGATCATCGGATAGCCCTCGGCCAGCGCCGCGCCCGAGATCACCTCGACCGCCGCGCCGTGCCGGTCGGCGAGCGCCCGGGCGGCGGCCTCGAGCTCAGCCGGCCCCATGTCGGCGGCGGGGGTGTTGATGAGGTCGCGGACCAGATACTCGCCCGCCGCCATCGCCAGCACCGCGTCGCGGTCCACCCCCTCGGGGCAGACCAGCCGCGCCTTGGGCGGCTCGGCGGCCTTGTAGCGGGCGAAGCGATACTGCGCGAAGAGCCAGCCGAGCGCCCCGTGGGTCAGGTCGTAGGACTCGGGCGCGCCCGCGATCCGCCATGCCCCGGCGGGCAGCGCCTCGGCGGCGCGGGCCAGTGTGAAGCGCTCGCGCGCCGGGCGGTCGGCGGGCGTCGCCGGCTTGCCGATGCCGAACAGCGCACCCCCCACCCCGTCCGGGCCGGGCAGCAGGCAGAGCTGCCCCGGCCTGGCGGCGAACCCGCTGGCCGCGGCAAAGCCGGTCTCGACCCCCTCGGGCCAGAGCGGGCCATCGTCGCCCTGCGACACCAGCCACAGTGGGCGCGCCGCGGCGTCGGGGGCGGCAAACTCGGGTTCGGGCGAAGCGGTGGTCATCAGGCGTTTCCCTCGGGGTGGGCGCAGACGCGCAGGGGACACGCAGCCCCGTCGCACAGCGCACGACATATTCACTTTCCCCCCGGTTTCCGCTAAGCGCGGCCGGCTGAAAGCGAAAGGATTCCCCAGATGGGTTACAAGGTCGTCGTCGCGGGCGCCACGGGGAACGTGGGCCGCGAAATGCTGAACATCCTGGCCGAGCGCCAGTTTCCCGCCGATGAGGTCGTGGCGCTGGCCTCGCGCCGCAGCCTCGGCACCGAGGTCAGCTATGGCGACAAGACCCTGAAGACCAAGGACATCGAGGGCTTCGACTTCACCGGCTGCGACATCGCGCTGTTCGCCATCGGGTCCGAGCCGACCAAGAAATACGCCCCCATCGCGGCGTCGCAGGGGTGCGTCGTGATCGACAACTCGTCGCTCTACCGCTACGACCCCGACGTGCCGCTGATCGTCCCCGAGGTGAACCCGGACGCGGTCGAGGGCTACGGCAAGAAGAACATCATCGCCAACCCCAACTGCTCGACCGCGCAGATGGTGGTGGCGCTCAAGCCGCTGCACGACCGGGCGCGGATCAAGCGCGTCGTCGTCTCGACCTACCAGTCCGTCTCGGGCGCCGGGAAAGAGGGGATGGACGAGCTGTGGGAACAGACCAAGGCGGTCTACAACCCCACCTCGGACGTGCCGCCGAAGAAGTTCCAGAAGCAGATCGCGTTCAACGTGATCCCGCAGATCGACGTGTTCCTCGAGGGTGGCGACACCAAGGAGGAATGGAAGATGACGGCCGAGACCAAGAAGATCATGGACCCGCGCATCAAGGTCACGGCGACCTGCGTGCGGGTGCCGGTGTTCGTCGGCCACTCGGAAGCGGTCAACGTCGAGTTCGAGGATTTCCTCGACGAGGACGAGGCCCGCGACATCCTGCGCGAGGCGCCCGGCGTCATGGTGATCGACAAGCGTGAGCCGGGTGGTTACGTCACCCCGATCGAATGCGTGGGCGACTATGCCACCTTCGTCAGCCGCATCCGCCAGGACCCGACCGTCGAGAACGGCCTGAACTTGTGGGTGGTCAGCGACAACCTGCGCAAGGGCGCAGCGCTGAACGCGGTGCAGATCGCCGAGCTGCTGGGCAACCGGGTGCTGAAGAAGGGCTGAGGCGGACCAGCCCGCGCCGCCCGCATCGGCGGCCCCCCGCCAGACCCATCGCAGACGTGAGGGCGCCCCGGACGGGCGCCCTCTTGCGTTGTGGCGGGATCGGTCGGACCCTGTGGGCCGACCCGTCCCCGCGCGAGAGGATCGCCCCGATGCCGCTCTCCCCCACCTCACCGGCGCTGCGCCGGATCCTGGCCGCCGCGCTGATCCCGGCCTGCGCCGCCCTGCCGCTCTCGGCCCAGACCGTCGCCCCGGCCCCGACGGCGCTGCCCGCCCCGATCCCCGCCGCGGCCATCCCGCCGGTCCCGGTGGCCCCCACCGCCGAGCCGATCCGCGCCAGCGCCCCGGTGCGCGAGGTCACGCTCTACCCCGACGGCGCCACGGTGACCCGGGCGCTGCACCTCGACGCCGCCCCCGGCGTGCGCGAGCTGATCGTCACCGACCTGCCGCCCGGCATCGACGCCACACTGCGCGTCGCGGCCACCGGCGCCACGGTCGGCTCGGTCGCGCTGCAATCCGACCGCGCCCTGCCCGGCGATCTGGCCGAGACCGACGCCGTCCGCGCCGCCCGCGCCGAGGTGCAGCGGCTCGAGGCCGCGCTGCGCGACCGCGACGCCGCCACTGCCGCGATCCGCGCCCGCGCGCAGGCGGCCGAGGATACCGTCGCCTTCCTCCGCGCGCTGGGCCAGTCCGACAACGCCACCTCGGGCGACGTGAACGCGCTCGCCGACACCGTGGCCGCCCGGCTCGTCGCCGCCCGGCGCGAGATGGTCGCCGCCGAAACCGAGGCCGCCGCCGCCGAAGTCGGCCGCGACGAGGACGTGAAGGCCCTCGACCGCGCCCGCGCCGCGCTCGCGGCGCTCGAGACGCCCGAGACCCCGCCCGCGGCGCTGATCGTCCAGCTCGACCTGCACGGCCCCGCCGACTTGACGATCACCCACCAGACCGGCGCGGCCAGCTGGTCCCCCGTCTATGACCTGCGGCTGGCCCGGACCGGCGGCACGGCGGGGACGATCACGCTCGACCGCGGGCTGATGGTCTCGCAATCGACGGGCGAGGACTGGACGGGGGCGGCGTTGACGCTCTCCACCGCCCGCCCCTCGGGGCAGGTTCAGGCAACCCCGGTCGACCCGTGGTTCCCGCGGGTCGAGGATGGCGCGATCAGCGCCGTCCCGATGCAGGATGCCATGCCGAGCTACGCCCCCGCCGCGCCGATGCCCGAGATGGCGGTGCGCAGCCTCGGCAAGGGCGCCGCGGTCGGCAACGCGGCGCTGGACCGGATCGGCGCGACGGTCGTCTATCGCTACCCCACGCCGGTCACGATCCGCACCGGCGCCGACGCGGTGCGGCTGGGGATGGACGCGCAGGCGATCCCGGTGGAGGTCGCGGCCGAAGCCGTCCCGCTCTACGACGCCAGCGCCTATCTGCGGGCCGAGGGCAAGAACCCGCTGCCCGAGCTGATCCTGCCCGGCGCCGCGACCCTCTATGCCGACGGCGCGCGGGTGGGCGAGACGGCGCTGCCGCTGATCGCCGCGGGCGACGACATCCGGCTGGGCTTCGGCCCCATCGACGGCCTCAGGGTCGAGCGGCGGGTGCCCGAGCAGTCCGAGGGCACCCGCGGCCTGATCCGCAGCGCCAACCTGCGCGAGGAGACCGCAACCCTCAGGATCGAGAACCTGACCGGCGAGGCGTGGCCGCTGCGGGTGGTGGACCGGGTGCCGGTCAGCACCCAGGACGACCTCAGGGTCGAATGGCAGGCGAACCCGGCCCCCGACGAGACCGACCCCGAGGGGCAGCGCGGGGTGCTCGTCTGGCACACCGACGTCGCCCCGCACGCGGTGCGCGAGATCACCCTGACCACGACGATGCGCTGGCCCGAGGGTCAGGTGCTCGTCGAATAGCGCGCCCGATAGCGCCCCTCACCGGGCAGGTTTCCGCCCGCGCCGCCGCGCGCCCGGGCCGGAACCTGCCGATCCGGGCCGCGCCCGTCCCGACACCTGAATGTGAGCGAACGACGCGGCCCCCGCTGCGTTCATCCGCGCAGACCCGGCGATCACGCCCGGCGCGCCGCAAGGTGATGCCGGGTTGATCGCCCCGGCGTCTAGACTGTCCCGCGCCGATCATGGCGCTACCCCTGCGGAGTTCGAGCAGAATGGCTTACAACGGTCTCATCGGAACCGGCACCTCGCGGACCGGATCGATCTCGTACAATGGCGACTACGACACCTTCAACACGACCTTCATCGCCGGGCTGACCTATTCGGTCGCGGCCAAGGGCGCCTCGAGCGGCAGCGGCTCGCTGGTTGACCCGAACATCTCGCTCTACTCGGGCAGCACCCGGCTGATGTACAACGACGACATCAACCCGCCGAACGACTCGACCCCCGGTACCAACCGCGACGGCCAGATCACCTTCAAGATCGCCGCGGGCGGCACTGGCACCTATACGCTGGGCGTGGGCGAGACCGGCAACAACGCGATCGGCAGCTACACCCTGACCGTCTCGGCCGGCTATGCCTCGAACGCGAATGACAGCGTGACCGGGACCTCGGCCAACGACGCCATCCACGGCATGGCGGGCGACGACGTGATCTACGGCTTGGGCGGCAACGACAACCTGATCGGCGGCGCCGGCAACGACACGCTGCTGGGCGGCGATCTAGGCGATGTGCTGCAGGGGCAGGCGGGCGCCGACGCGCTGCGCGGACAGGCCGGCAACGACATCCTGTTCGGCGGGCTGGGGGCGGACAACCTCTACGGCGGGACCGGGGCCGACACCTTCCGGTTCCTGTCGCACGCCGAATCGAACAACACCAACGGCGTGGACGTGATCGCCGGCGCCGATGGCGCCATCGCGTTCGAGGGCGTGGGCGTGACGGGCGGCGACGTGCTCGACCTGCGCGGCATCGACGCGAACCTGACGCTCGCCGGCGACCAGGCCTTCGTGTGGAGCGCGTCGCGCGCCGCCGGGACGATCGCGCTGAGCGAGGTCAACGGCAACACGGTCATCAACGGCCACGTCAACAACGACGGGGTGGCCGACTTCACCCTCGTCATCGCCGACGGCGCGATCACCGCCAACCAGTACAGCGGGGACGAGTTCCTGCTCTGAGCCGCGGGGACACCGAAAGACCAGCGGGGCCGCCTCACCCGGGGCGGCCCCCGTTCATTCCGCCGGGGCCGCGGGCGGGGCTGCGTCCGGCGCGTCGGGGTTCCGCAGCGGCCGGTTGCCGCTGAAGCGGCGCACCGCGACATAGAACCCCGGCACGAGGAACACGCCGAGGAACGTCGCCGCCATCATCCCGCCCATCACCCCGATCCCGATCGAGTTCTGCGCCACCGCACCCGCACCGCTCGCCACGGCCAGCGGCGTCACCCCGAGGATGAAGGCGAACGAGGTCATCAGGATCGGCCGCAGCCGCAGCCGCGCCGCCTCGACCGCCGCCTGCGCGGTGCTGCGGCCCGCGAACTCGAGCTCGCGCGCGAACTCGACGATCAGGATGGCGTTCTTGGCCGCGAGCCCGATGGTCGTGAGGATGCCGACCTTGAAATAGACGTCGTTCGACTGTCCGAACAGCAGCGCCGCCGCGACCGCGCCCAGCACGCCGACCGGCACCGCCAGCATCACCGAGAACGGCACCGTCCAGCTTTCGTACAGCGCCGCCAGCGACAGGAACACCACCAGCGCCGACAGCGCATAGAGATAGGGCGCCTGGTTGCCCGACTGCCGCTCCTGATAGCTGAGGCCGGTCCAGGCCACGCCCCAGCCGCCGGGCAGCTCGGCCACCAGCTCCTCCATCGCCTCCATCGCCTGACCCGAGGTCCAGCCCGCGCCCTCGCTGCCCGAGACCGAGATCGCGTCCGAGCCCTCGAACCGCGCCAGCCGCGGCGCCACCGGCACCCAGCGCGTGGACATGAAGGCGCTGAAGGGCACCATCTCGCCCTGCGCGTTGCGCGCGTACCAGCTTTCCAGATCGTCGGGCTGCATCCGGAACGGCGCGCCGCCCTGCACGATCACCGGCCGCAGCGTGGCGCCCATGGCGAAGTCGTTGACCTCGCGCCCGGCGAAGATCGTGGAGAGCATCCCGTTCACGTCCGAGAGGCTCAAGCCCAGCGCCTCGGCCCGCTGCGCGTCGATGTCGAGCCGCAGGGCCGCGTCGTCCTGATCGCCCTGACCCTGCACGTTGCTCAGCCGCGGGTCGGTCGCGGCGCGGGTCTCGAGCGTCTGGACGGCGGTGCGCAGCGCGTCCGTGCCCTGCGCCGACTGGTCGATCAGATACATCTGGAACCCGGCCTGGTTGCCCAGCCCCTGGATCGGCGGCGGCTGCATGAACATCACCCGCCCGGCGCGATGCCCGCCGAAGCGGGCGTTGGCGCGCCGCACCACGGCCGCGGCCGACTGGTCGGGGTCGCCGCGCTCGGCAAAGTCGCGCAGCTTGACGAAGAGCATCGCCCGCCCCTGGCCGCTGCCCGAGAACCCGAACCCCAGCGCCCCGAAGGTCGATTCGACCGCCGGCTCCTCGGTCAGCAGGTAGTGCTCGATCTCCTCGACCACGGCGAGGGTCTGCTGCGCCGTCGTCCCCTCGGACAGGTTGACCTGCGCCATCATCACGCCCTGGTCCTCGGTCGGCAGGAAGGTCGAGTTCATCCGCGTGAACAGTGCCCACACCCCGGCGCTGAGCAGCGCCAGCACCACGAGGACCAGCACCGGATGCCGCACGATCCGCGCCACCGCCGCGGCATAGCCGTCGGTCAGCCGGTCGAAGCCGTGGTTGAACCAGCGCGCCGGGGCGAAGCCCTTGCCCTCGCGATGCGGCCGCAGCAGCGTGGCGGTCTGCGACGGCGTCAGGATCAGCGCCGCGGCCAGCGACAGCGCCATGGCGGTGATGATCGTGACCGAGAACTGCCGGTAGACCACCCCGGTCGAGCCGGCCATGAACGCCATCGGCAGGAACACCGCCGACAGCACCACGGCGATGCCGATCAGCGCCCTGGTGATCTGCCGCATCCCGATCTCGGTCGCCCGCACCGGGTCGAGCCCGTCCTCGCGCATGATCCGCTCGACGTTCTCGACCACCACGATGGCGTCATCGACCAGAAGGCCGATGGCCAGCACCATGGCGAACATCGTCAGCGTGTTGATCGAGTAGCCGAGCGCATAGAGCACCCCGAAGGTGCCGAGCAGCACCACCGGCACCACCACCACCGGAATGATCGTCGCCCGCCAGCTCTGCAGGAAGATCAGGATCACCCCGATCACCAGCACCACCGCCTCGATCAGCGTGTGATAGACCTTGTTGATGGATTCCTCGACGAAGGGCGAGGTGTCATAGGCCACCCGCACCTCGACCCCCTCGGGCAGCGCCGATTGCAGCCCGTCCAGCACCGCCCGCACGCCGGACGCGGTGTCCACCGCATTGGCCCCGGTCTCGAGGTTGACGCCGAACCCCGAGGCGTTCTGCCCCGAGAACCGGCTGTTCGAACCATAGCTCTGCTGGCCGATCTCGATCTCGGCCACGTCGCCCAGCCAGACCGAGGCGCCGTCCGCGCCGGTCCGCAGCAGGATGCGCTGGAAATCCTCGACGCTGGTGAGCTGGCTCTGGGCGGTGATCGTGGCGGTGAACTGCTGGCCCGGAACCACCGGCTGGGTGCCGAGCGCGCCGACCGAGACGGTGGCGTTCTGCGCCGCCACCGCCGCGGTGATGTCCGAGGGCGTCAGCTGGAACTGCGCCAGCCTGAGCGGGTCGAGCCAGATGCGCATCGCGTAGCCCGAGCCGAAGACGTTGATCCCGCCCACGCCCGGCACGCGCTTGACCGGCCCCTCGACCACCTCTTCCAGCAGGTTGCCGAGCTCGAGCGTCGAATAGCGCCCGTCGGTCGAGACGAGCGCGCCGACCAGCAGGATGGACGAGGACGAGCGGGTGACCGAGACCCCGGCGGTCTGCACCGCCGAGGGCAGCCGCGCCTCGACGCTGCGCACCCGCGACTGGACGTCGTTCAGCGCGTCGGTCGGATCGACGCTGTCGTCGAAGGTCAGCGTGATCGACGCCCGCCCCTGCGACGAGGTGGATTCGAAATACAACAGCCCGTCCAGCCCGGTCAGCGTGTCCTCGATGGGCGTGGTGACCGAGTTCTGCACCGCCTCGGCGGTGGCGCCGCTGTAGCTGGCCGAGATGCGGACGGTGGTCGGGGCGATGTCGGGATATTGCGAGACCGGCAGTTGCAGCACCGCCCAGATCCCGGCGAGCATGGTGACGATCGCCAGCACCCAGGCGAAGACCGGGCGATGGATGAAGAACTGCGCCATCAGTTGGTCGCCGTGGCGGGCGGCCGCGCGGTCGGCCGGGCGGCCGTGCTGGCCGCGGGGGCGGATTGAGCCGCCGGGGCCGCGGGGGCCGGTTGGTCGGCGGTGGCTGGGGCCGGCGCGGCGTCAGCCGCCGTGGCGGCCGGTTGTTCTGGCGCACCTGCCGCGGCCGCTGCGGCGTCAGTCCCCGCCGCTGCGGCCGCCGGTTGTTCCGGGGCGCCGGCCGCCGCCGGCGCAGCTTCCGTTCCCGCTTGAGGCGTCGCCGCGTCCGGTGCGCCCGCCGCAGCCGGGGCGCCGGTCCCCGTCCCCGCCTCCGGCGTCGCCGCAGCGCCCTCGGCGGCGGCATCGCGCACCACCCCTTCGGCGTCGATCACCACCGGCACGGTCGTCACCTCGACCCCGGCCCTGAGGTTCGTCAGCCCGTCCAGCACCAGCGCGTCGCCCGCGGCCACGCCCTCGGTCACGATCCAGGCGTTCTCGTGCGTGCCGACCTCGGTCAGCGTCACCTCGACCGTGCGCCCGTCGCGCACGAGGAACGCCGTCAGCGCCCCGCTGGCCGAGCGGCGCGTGGCGCGCTGGGGAACCAGCACGCCGTCGACCGTGCCGATGGTCAGCCGCACCCGGACGAACTGCCCGGGCAGGATCAGCCGGTCGGGGTTGGGGAACTGCAACCGGAACGGCACCGTGCCGGTGGTCGCCGACACGGTCGTGCCCGGCGTCACCATCTCGCCCGCGCCCTCGTAGACCTGCCCGGTCTCGAGGATGAGTTGCGCCTCGATCCCCTCGGGGCGGTCGAGCGTGCCCTCGCTGCGCCGCGCGTTGTGGCGCAAGAAGCGGGCGCGGCTTTCCGAGACGTCCACGTAGATCGGGTCGAGCTGCGTGACCGTGGTCAGCGCGTCGCTCTGGCTGGCGGTCACGAGATCGCCGACCGAGACGGTGGCGAGATCGGCCACCCCGTCGATCGGGCTGTGGATGTCCGAGCGGTCCACCGCCAGCTGCGCCATGTCGCGCTCGGCCTCGGCCGCCGAGAGGCTCGCGCGGGCGTTGGCGAGCGCCACCTGCGCGGTCTCGAGCTCGGCCCGGCTGACCCCGGTGCCCTGCAGGCGGTCATAGCGCCCGACCGTCGCCTGCGCGCCTTCCACGGCGGCGCGGGCGCTGGTCACCGCGGCCTCGGCGGCCGACAGGGTGGCGGCGCGCTGGTCGTCGTCCAGCCGGAACAGCACCTGCCCGGTGGTGACGGATTCGCCGGGGCGATAGGCGATCTCGGTGATCTCGCCGCCGACCTGCGGGCGGATCGCCGTCTGGTGAAAGGCCACCGCGCGGCCCGGCAGCTCGATCCGCACCGGGACCGTGCTGCGCGACAGGGTCGTGACGCCCACCTGCCGCGGCGCCCCGCCGGGTCCACCGGGTCCACCCGGACCGCCGGGCGCCCCCTGCGCCACGGCCGGGCCGGGCAGGACGAGCGGCGAGAGGCTGGCCAGACCGCCGAGGAACGCGGCGGCCAGCAGAAGGGCGGGGGTCGAGCGGAGGGGGGCGCGCATGGCCGCAGGATTGCAGCCGGGACGCCCGGCGACAAGGGCCAGACTGCGCCGCGGGACGGCCTTGTGATCGGCGCGGCCGTTCGGCACGGACGGACGAGCGGTGCCGAGGGCGTCCGCTCAGACCGGCGGCAGCGTCCCCTCGGCGATCCGCCGCGCGAGCAGCGCCGCGCCGCGCACCCCGCTCGCATCCCCGAACCGCGCCAACCGAAGCTGCGGCTGCGGCACGCCGGGCATCAGCCGCGCGGGCAGGGCGGCGGTCAGCCGCGCGACGACGCCGGGGATCTGCGAGACGCCGCCGCCCAGCACCACCACGTCCGGGTCGATGGTCATCTGCAACACCTCGAGCGCCTCGGCCGCGAGGTCGGCCCAGACCGCCATCACCCCCTCGGCCCCGGCATCGCCCGCGGCCAGCCGCGCCGCGATCTCGGGCGCGGGCAGCGCCCCCAGCCCCAGATGCGCGGCAAGTCGCGTCAGGCCGGGGCCGGCGACGTAGCTCTCGATGCAGCCCACGCGCCCGCAGCCGCACTCGAAAAGCCCCAGCCCGTGCCGGGCCAGCGCCCGCCCCGGCATCCCGCTGTGCCCCAGTTCCACCGCGATCCCGCCGAACCGCGGCGCCGGGGCGCCGTCCACGCAATACCCCGCCGCGACGCCGGTGCCGAGGATCAGCCCGACCGCGGCGGCGGCGCCCTCGGCCGCCCCGCCGTTCGCCTCGGAAAAGGCGAGCGCCATCGAATCGTTCATCACCGGCAGCGGCCGCCCCACCGCTTGCGTGAGCCGCGCCGCCATCGGCTGCCCCGAGATCGGCAGGTTCGCGGTCTGCGCCAGCCCGGTTTCGGGCTCGACCATCCCGGTCATGGCGATCCCCACCGGCAGGTCCGCGCCCGCCTGCGCACGCAGCCACGCGACCTGCCCGGCCAGCGCGGCGAAGAAGCTGTCGGCGCTGTCGCGCGGCGTCGGCACCCGGCGGCTGTCGCGCAGCCCCATCCCCTCGTCGAAGAGCCGCGCCTCGATCTTGGTCCCGCCGATGTCGAGCCCGCCGCTGATCATCCCGCTTCCCCCGCCCGTTGCCGCCCCCTTCCTCTATCCCGCCGCCCGGCGCTTGCCAAATCCCGCCCGGCGCCCGAGTGAAGGCCGATCGAAGGGGGCGCGCATGGCTGTCGAGATCGAGATCGTGGTGGACGACCCCGCCGGGCTGGACGCCGCCGCCGCCGCAGGCGTGGACAGCATCGAGCTGTGCGGCGGGCTGGCGCTCGGCGCGCTGACGCCCTCGGCCGGGCTGATGGCGCGGGCGGCGCGCTGCGGGGTGCGGGTGGCGGCGATGATCCGCCCCCGGCCCGGCGACTTCCGCTATGACGCGGCCGAGCTGGCGGTGATGCGCGACGACATCCTGGCCGCGGGGCAGGCCGGGCTCTGGGGCGTGGCGCTGGGGGTGACGGACGCGGACAGGCGGCTCGACCGCGCGGCGCTCGGCCCCCTGATCGCGGCGGCCGGGGGGATGGCCGTGACGATCCACCGCGCCTTCGGCGTGACCCCCGACCCGCGCGCGGCGCTCGAGGACTGCGTGGCGCTGGGCGTGGCGCGGATCATGACCGCCGGCCACGCGCCCACCGCGGCCGAGGGCACCGCCGGCCTGCGCGCGTTGGTGGACGCCGCCCGGGGGCGGGTGGCGATCATGGCCGGGGGCGGGGTCAGCGCCGGCAATGCCGCGGCGTTGATGGCCGCGGGGGTGAACGCGCTCCACGCCTCGTGCAGCGCGATGCGGCCGGTTGCCGGCCCGCTCGGCGCGCTGCGGATCGCGCCCGAGCGGATGGCCACCGACCCCGCGGCGATCCGGGCGCTCATCGAGGCGGTGCGCGGCCCCGAACCCGCAGGGGACCAGTCGCCCCGCTGACCCGGCCCGCAACGGCCCCCTGCGCCCGCCATATGAAAAAGGCCCCGGCGAACCGGGGCCTTCTCGTTTCAGCTCAGGGGCGGGTCACTCCGCGTCGGCGGACTCGCGCTTCGGCTCAGAGATCTCCTCGCCGGTCTCCTGATCGACCATCTTCATGCCCAGACGGACCTTGCCGCGATCGTCGAAGCCCAGCAGCTTCACCTTCACCTCCTGCCCTTCCTTGAGCAGTTCGTTCGGGTGGTTCAGCCGCTTGCCGGCGATCTGGCTGACGTGCACCAGCCCGTCGCGCTTGCCGAAGAAGTTCACGAAGGCGCCGAAATCGACCAGCTTGACGACCTTGCCGGTGTAGATCTTGCCCTCTTCCGGCTCGGCCACGATCGAGTGGATCATCTCGTAGGCCTTCTTGATCGAATCGGCGTTGGCCGAGGCGATCTTGATCGTGCCGTCGTCGTTGATGTCCACCTTGGCGCCCGAAGTCTCGACGATCTCGCGGATCACCTTGCCGCCCGAGCCGATCACTTCGCGGATCTTGTCGGTCGGGATGGTCATCGTCTCGATGCGCGGGGCATGGGCCGAGAACTCGCGGCGGCCTTCGGACAGCGCCTTGGCCATCTCGCCCAGGATGTGCATCCGCCCATCCTTGGCCTGCGCCAGCGCCTTTTCCATGATCTCGGGCGTGATGCCCTGGACCTTGATGTCCATCTGCAGCGAGGTGATGCCCTTCTCGGTGCCGGCCACCTTGAAGTCCATGTCGCCGAGGTGGTCCTCGTCGCCCAGGATGTCGGTCAGCACCGCCCAATTGGCCTCATCCTCGAGGATCAGGCCCATCGCCACGCCCGCGACCGGCGCCTTCAGCGGCACGCCCGCGTCCATCATGGCCAGCGACGAGCCGCAGACCGTCGCCATCGACGACGAGCCGTTCGACTCGGTGATCTCGCTCACCAGACGGATGGTGTAGGGGAAGTCGGTCGCCGTCGGCAGAACCGCCTGCAGCGCCCGCCAGGCCAGCTTGCCGTGGCCGATCTCGCGCCGGCCGGGGCTGCCCACGCGGCCCACCTCGCCCACCGAGTAGGGCGGGAAGTTGTAGTGCAGCAGGAAGTTCGAGCGGAAGTTGCCGTGCAGCGCGTCGATGATCTGCTCATCGTCGCCGGTGCCCAGCGTGGTCACGCACAGCGCCTGCGTCTCACCGCGGGTGAACAGGGCCGAGCCGTGGGTGCGCGGCAGGATGCCGACCTCGGTGTCGATCGGGCGCACCGTCTTGGTGTCGCGCCCGTCGATGCGGGTGCCGCCGCGGATGATGTCGCCGCGCAGGATGCCCGATTCGAGCTTCTTCATCGCCGACCCGAGGTTCGGGTTCGCCAGCTCGTCCTCGGTCAGCCCTTCGCGGACCTTGACCTGCGCCGCCTCGATGGCGTCGCGGCGCTCACCCTTGTCCTTGATGGCATAGGCGGCGCGCATGTCCGTCTCGCCCAGCGACTTCACGCGGGCATAGAGCTCGGAATAGTCCGGCGACTGGAAGTCGAAGGGCTCTTTCGCGGCGGCCTCGGCCAGCTCGACGATCAGGTCGATGACCGGCTGCATCTGCTCGTGGCCGAACTTGACGGCGCCGAGCATCTCTTCCTCGGTCAGCTCATAGGCCTCGGACTCGACCATCATCACCGCGTCGCGGGTGCCGGCCACGACGAGGTCGAGGCGCTGGTCGGGGTTGCCCTTGAGGTTGTCCATGTCCTGAACCTCGGGGTTCAGCACGTATTCGCCGTTCGAGAAGCCGACGCGCGCAGCGCCGATCGGGCCCATGAACGGCACGCCCGAGATGGTCAGCGCCGCCGAGGCCGCGATCATCGCCACGATGTCGGGGTCGTTCACGAGGTCATGGCTCAGCACGGTGCACATGACGAGCACTTCGTTCTTGAAGCCCTTGGCAAAGAGCGGCCGCACCGGGCGGTCGATCAGCCGCGAGGTCAGCGTTTCCTTTTCGGTCGGCCGCGCCTCGCGCTTGAAGAAGCCGCCCGGGATCTTGCCGGCGGCATAGTATTTTTCCTGGTAGTGCACGGTCAGCGGGAAGAAATCCTGCCCCGGCTTGGGTTCGCGGGCGTAGGTCACGTTGGCCATGACGCTGGTCTCGCCCAGCGTGGCGATCACCGAGCCGTCCGCCTGGCGGGCAACCTTGCCCGTTTCCAGCGTCAGGGTTTCCTGACCCCACTGGATGGATTTCCGAATTTCATCAAACATCTGGTTTCCTCATGGACGCGCCGCCCCTGCGGCCGCCCGTGTGTGCATGGCGGCCCCATTGCCGCCGCCCCCTATCCTTTGCACGAGGCCGGGGGCGGGCCTCACGTCACAGATTGGCGGGGTGTACAGGAAAATGGCCGGCGGGGGAAGGGAGCGGTTGGGTTAACCCCCTTTGCACCCCCGCCCGCAGCGGCGAAGGGGGCAGCCGCAGCGCCCGCAACCCGGCCTGATCGAGGGGGCGTGGGGACGAAATCCCACGGGTCAACGCTGACGTTCAACTGCCCCGGGGCGCCCGGCCCGCGGTCGTAGTCGGACCGAGAAGGTCGATCGCGCCGTGCCGGACGCCGTTCCCCGTCGCCTCGGTCTGCAACCGCGGGGCCGCCTCACCCCACCTGGCGCCCCGCCGCCCAGACGCCGCGCACCCGAGGGGTGGTCTCGAGCCCCGCGACCCGCACGAGGTCGGCGCGCAGCCCCTCCGCCAGCGCCCCGCGGTCGGCCAGCCCCGTTGCCCGCGCCGGGGTCGCCGTCACCGTGGCGAAGGCCCGCGGCACGTCCCCCCAGAGCTGCGCGAGCCGCGCCGCCCCGAGGATCAGGCTGCCCGGCACATAATCCGACGACAGGATGTCGAGCAGCCCCTCGCCGGCCAGCGCCTCGGCCGCCACATTGCCCGAATGGCTGCCGCCCCGGATCAGGTTCGGCCCGCCGAGGATGGTGAGGATGCCGTGGTCGCGGCAGGCCTGCGCCGCTTCGCGCGTGGTGGGAAACTCGGCCAGGCGGACGCCCAGCGCCGCGCTGTCGGCGACCTGCCCGGCGGTGGTGTCGTCGTGGCTGGCCAGCACCGCGCCCAGCGCGCCCGCCGCCGCCACCGCGGCGCGCAGGTTTTCGTCCCCGTGCCGGGCGCTGATCGACCCCAGCCGCTCGACCAGCGCCGCGAAGGCCGCGTCGCTCAGGCCGTTCCGGCCCTGCTCATATTCCTTCAGCTTGCCGATGTCGCGGAACTGCCGCTGCCCCGGCGTGTGGTCCATCAGGCTGACCAGCCGCACCCCGTCGCCGGGGCCGAAGGCCGCCAGCTCCTCGACCAGCGTTTCCGAGCACATCTCGGCCCGCAGGTGCAGGGCGTGGCTGATCCGCGTCTCGCCCGCCAGCGCCGCGATCTCGCGCGAGAGCGCCCGCGCATAGGGACCAGAGGGGGTGCCCGGCTTGCCGATCGAGCCGACCCTGAGCGCGTCGAAGACGGTGGTGATCCCGACGCTCGCCAGTTCTCCGTCATGGGCGAGGAAGGCCGCGGCGTGCGGCCAGTCCACGCCGGGCCGCGGCTGGATGTGACGCTCGAGGTTGTCGGTGTGCAGCTCGACCAGCCCGGGCGAAAGGTGGTCGCCCGCGCAGTCAATGGCGCCCGCCGGCACCCGGTCCCCCTCGATGATCCGCGCGATCCGGTCGCCGTCGATCTCGACCGCGCCGCGCAGCACGCGGTCGGGCAGGATCAGCCGGGCGTTGGCAATAAGGGTCATGTCCGCTCCACAGGACGCGACACCCGACTGCGGGCCGCACGCGGGTTTGTCAACGCCGCCGCCCAGACGCGACCTGACGCGGCGACGGCGAAAATCCCGTCCCCCCTCGGGCTGGACCCAAATATCCCGGGGCCCGGGGCAGAGCCCGGCCGGCGACGCCCCCACACCCCCCAAAAAGCAAAACGCCCCGACCTTGCGGCGGGGCGTTTTCGGGAAACCTTGCGGCAGCGCTCAGCGGCGCAGGCCCAGGCGGCCGATCAGCGCGGTGTAGCGCGCCTCGTCCTTCTTCTTCAGATAGTCCAGCAGCTTACGGCGCTGGGCCACCAGCTTCAGAAGGCCACGCCGCGAGTGGTTGTCCTTCTTGTGGGTCTTGAAATGCTCGGTCAGCGTCGCGATGCGCGAGCTGAGGATGGCCACCTGCACTTCGGGCGAGCCGGTGTCGCCGGATTTGGTGGCATATTCGCCCATGACGCGGGCCTTGTCCTCGACGGTGATCGACATCGGGGTCTCCTGTTGACGAAAGGTGAATGGCACAGCCCGGGATGTCGTCCAGCGCTGGCCCGTGGAGGGTTGGCCGCGATGCGCCGATCGCGGATCGCGCGGCTATAGGGCAGACGACCCGCAAAGGAAAGCCGATTCGCGCCCGGCCGCCCGGCCCGCGCCCGGCGTCTGTGTGGCCCGAGTGCCCGCCGGCGGCCGGGCCGGGCGCCCCGCCGGGGCCGCGCTCACGCCGCCCGGACCCCGATCATCCCGGCCTCGAGCCCGCGGCCATCCAGCACCATCGCCACCGGCTCGCCGTTCAGCAGCACCAGCGCGGTGCCGTCGTCCTGCGGCTCGACCGTCACCTGCGCATCGGCCAGCCGGTCCTGCGGCACCACCAGCTCGATCCGGTCCTCGTCGGCGCGGAAATCGGCGAGCGTCGCCGGACCGCTGCCCACCGCATCGCCGGGCAGGGTGAAGCGGTCCGCCCCCGCCCCGCCCTCGAGCCAGTCGTCGGCGTGGCCGGTCAGCGTGTCGTCGCCCTCGCCGCCGTGCAGCCAGTCGCGCACCCCGTCGGCCTCGCCCGCGTCGAGCACGTCGTCGCCCGCATCCCCCGACAGGTCGTCCGCCCCCGCGCCCGCGTGCAGCGTGTCGTCCCCGGCGTTCCCGGACAGCCAGTCGTCCCCGACCCCGCCCTCGGCCCGGTCGTCGCCGTCGCCGCCCAGCAGCGTGTCGTCGCCGGTCCCGCCCTGCAGCCAGTCGTCGCCGCCGTCGCCGGCCAACAGGTCGTCGCCGTGCCCGCCGCGCAGCGTGTCGTCGCCGAACTGGCCGAGGCTGTAGTCGCCATAGATCACGTCGTCGCCCGCCCCGCCGGCGATCAGGTCGTCGCCGGCCCCGGCGCGGATGTCGTCGTCGCCGCCGCGCCCGTCCAGCCGCTCGTCGGCGTCGGTCCCGGCCAGCCAGTCGCTGTCGTCGCTGCCGAGGATCGGCGCCTCGGGCCCGTTCGGCGCCTCGCCGGGCGCCTCGCCGGCTCCGCCATCCGGGTCGGGATCGCTGCCGTCGGCCCCGCCATCGGCCCCGCCCTCTGCAGCGCCGGGGTCGGTCGCCTCGCCCGCGTCGTCGTCGGCCTCGTCCCCGGCGGCGTGGTCGAACGTCAGGGCCAGCAGCATCAGGCCCGCGCACCCCATCAACAGCAGCATCGTGAACACCCCGAGTCGCGGCCGGAAACGGACGGCCCTTGCCCTCGTTATAGCCGCCCCGCCGCCCGTCGCCGAGCCAAAGGTTAGAAAAGCGTTAACATCCGGCGAGAACGCCCCGCCGCCGCCTCAGCCCTGCGGCAACCGCCGCAGCCAGACGTAATAGGCCCCGCCGCCGCCATGCCGGTCATGGGCGGGCACCACCTGCATCACCGCCCCGGCCATCGGCGCCATCCCCAGCCAGTGCGGCACCTCATGGCGCAGCGCGCCCGAGCGGGTCGGCAGCGGCCCCAGATCGCCGCGCCCCTTGCCGGTGATCACCAGCACCAGCCGCAGCCCGGCCGAGCGCGCCGACAGGATGAACCCGGCCAGCTCGCCCTTGGCGGCGGCCAGCGTCAGCCCGTGCAGGTCCAGCCGCGCCTGCGGCTTCAGCTTGCCGCGCACGAGGTCGCGGTGTGTCCGCGCATCCATCCGCAACGGCTCGGCGCGCAGCCGCTCACCCGGTGATGCCGCCGCCGCAGCCGAGGGCTTCGCCGCCCGCGCCACCGGCGCCAGCGCCCCGACCCGGAACCCCGCCGGCACCGCCGCCCGTGTGACCGCCGGCGGAGGCGCAAGGCGCGGCACCGCTGGCACCGGCGCCGGCACGCCATCAACCGGCGCGCCGAACGGCTCGGCCCGCTGGCGCAGCTTGTCGCGCGCAGCGCGCTCCATCGGGGTGACACTGGCGGCGACCTGACGCCACAGGGCGTCGTCCTCGTCCGACAAACCGCCGCCGGACCGGCTTCCGCGCCGCCGCGCCACGGCTCAGGCCGTGGCGACGAGCTGCCAGTTGGGGTCGTCCTGCCCCATCCGGCGGGCAAAGGTCCACACGTCGCGCTGCTTGCGCGCCGCCTTGGGGTCGCCGTCCACGACGTTGCCCTCGGCATCGCGGTGGGCGGCGATCAGCTCGCCCACGAAGCGCACCGAGACCTCGCCCACCCGGCTCTGCGGGTCGAACACGGCCCCGTCGAGCGCCGTCTCGCGGGTGCCCAGATACTGCACCTCGGTCACGATCCCGCGGGCCTTGCGGTCGGCGATCACCGCCTCGAAGGCCTCGGCCACCTGCGGGGCGAGGAAGGCCCGCACCTCGGTCAGGTCGCCGCGCTCGAAGGCGGTCAGGATCATCTCATAGGCCTGCCGCGCGCCCGACAGGAACGGCCCGACCGCGAACCCCGGCTCGGCCCGCTGCATCTCGGTCAGCGCGGCGGCGGCGGGGCTGCCCGGCTCGGCGTGGTCCAGCACGTCGCCCGCCTCGGGCTCGACCGGGACCGGCCCGGCGCGGCGCGGCAGCGCCTGCGGCTGGGCGGCCTCGCGCGGCGGCTCGAACCCGTCGCGGGTGCCCAGCACGTTGCGCAGCCGCATGATCAGGAAGACGGCGATGGCCCCGAGCACGAGGATCTGGATCAGCGAGTTCGACATGGGCGGCCTTCGGACTGGGTGGGCATTGGTGGCGCGGGGACGTCAGACTATGTAGGGACGAGCGGTGCGCGAGTCCAGTTGCGCGCCCGATGCGCCAAGGTTTCCGAGGGTTTCGCCGATGTGGCTTCTGCTTGCCTTTCTCGTCCTGCCGATCGTCGAGATCGCGCTGTTCATCCAGATGGGCGGGCTGATCGGCCTGTGGCCCACGATCGGGCTGGTGGTGCTGTCGGCGGTCGCGGGCAGCTGGCTCATGCGCCAGCAGGGGGCGGCAGCGCTGGCCGACCTGCAGCGTGCCTTCCGCGACCTGCGCGACCCGACCGCGCCGCTCGCGCACGGGGCGCTGATCCTGCTGGCCGGGGCGCTGATGGTGACGCCGGGGTTCGTGACCGACCTCATGGGCATCGCGCTGCTGATCCCGGCGGTGCGGGGCTGGGTCATCGGCCGGCTGGGCCGGCGCATCCGGGTCGCCGGGGCGGGCTTCGGCTACGGCGGCGCGGGCCCGGCGGCCGACTGGCACCGCGCCGGGCCGCCGGGCGGTGCGCCCCGCGGCCCCTATAGGGGAACGGTGATCGACGCCGACTACGTGGTGATCGACGACGACGCGGCGCCGCCGCCCCCGCCCCCCTCGGGCCGCCCGCAACCGCCCTCGGGGTGGACGCGGCATTGAGCGGCGCGGGCGCGGGTGCTAACACCCGGCGCGACTGTCCCGCACGCCCGGCAGGGGTCGCCCCTGCCCAGGATGGCCCCCGCCCGGGAAGGCCCCAACTCGCAGCAAGGATCGACCGATGACCGACGAAACCGCCAACGGCGCCGCGACCGCCGCCCCCGCCGAGACCGAGGCCCAGCAAGAGCCGCAGGTCCGGCTGAACATCCTCGCCCAGTTCATCCGCGACCTCTCGTTCGAGAACATCGTCGCGCAGAAGGGCATCGCCGGCGAGGTCTCGCCCGAGATCCAGGTGCAGGTCAGCCTCGACGCCCGCAAGCGCCAGCCTGACCACCAGTACGAGGTGATCTGCAAGTATCGCGTCACCTCGGTGAACACCAACGACCAGGCCAAGCTGTTCCTGTGCGAGCTGGACTATGCCGGGGTGTTCCACATCGAGGGCGTGCCGGAAGAGCAGATGCACCCGTTCCTGATGATCGAGTGCCCGCGCATCCTGTTCCCCTTCGTGCGCCGCATCCTGTCGGACGTGACCCGCGACGGCGGCTTCCCGCCCTTCAACCTCGACCCGGTCGATTTCGTGGCCCTCTACCGGCAAGAGGCGCAGCGCCGCGCCGCCGCCCAGGCCACCCGCCCCGAGGGCGCGCCGCTGTCCTGAGCGGCGATGGTGCGGCCGTTCGCGGTGCGAACGGCGTTCGCATGAACTGTGCATGAACGCTGCATGAACATCAGGCGAACATCATATGGCCTGTGCAGGGCCGTCTTTCGGCCCTGCGCCCCCACGGGGGAGTTTTCATGAGTGCGCCCTCGGAGCCGGCCGGGAAATTGCCGCTGAAACGTCCGCCGAAACGGGCGTGGCAAAGAATGCTGTCGGGACGCCGCCTCGATCTGCTCGATCCGACGCCGGTCGATATCGAAATCGCCGATATTGCCCACGGGCTTTCTTTCGTCGCCCGCTGGAATGGCCAGACCCGCGGCGACTGGGCCTATTCCGTCGCCGAACATTCCCTGCTGGTGGAAGAGATATTTGCCCGGCTCGATCCCGGCGCTGATCCGCGCTGGTGTCTCGCGGCGCTGCTGCATGATGCGCCGGAATATGTGATCGGCGACATGATCTCGCCGGTCAAGGCGGCGCTCGGGGTGGAATACGGGGAAATGGATGCGCGGATTTCCGCCGCCGTGCATCGCCGTTTCGGCCTGCCCGCCGCCATTCCCGCGTTGATCCGCAAACGGATCAAGACCGCCGACCGCATTTCCGCCCGGCTCGAGGCGGTCGAGATCGCGGGCTTCAGCCCCGCCGAAGCGGACCGGCTGTTCCCGCTGCCGCGGGGGGTGGACACCGCCGGGCTGAAGATTCGCCTGCGTCCCCCGGTCGAGACCCGCGCCGCCTATCTCGCGCGGTTCGCCGAGCTGATGGCTGGCGCCGACCGGCGGCACCAGCCCTGAGCGCCTCAGGCGCCCACTAGGGGCGCGCTCAGAGCGCCAGGTCCTCCAGCGATCCGCCGCCGTCGAGATGCTCGCTGACCCAGCGCGGGCGGCGTCCGCGCCCTGACCAGGTTTGCGTATTGTCCTCGGGGTGGGCGTATTTCGCCTCTCCGGCGGGGCGCGACGCGGCCCCTTCGGACGTGCGGCGGCCTTTGCGCCCGCCGGTCTTCCCCGTCAGCTCGTTGAGCGCAAAGCCGTGTTCACGCGCTGCCTGCTCGACGGCGGCCATCGCTTCCTTGCGTTTGCGGTCCTGAAACGAGCTGATCGCCCGATCGACACGGGCACGAAGTCCGCGAAGATCCTCGAGCGACAGCGAGTCGATATCGAAATCTTCCAAGCTGGTTCACCTGTCTGGCTGTTCATTAATGCAGACAATATCGGACCATCCGACATTGCCTAATTAACGTATTTCAGCGCGGACTGCGTTTCGCAAGTATTCTTTGCAATGTCCGGCGGTGCATATGCAGCCGTCGCGCGGTTTCGCTGACATTGCGGTCGCATTGCTCGAACACCCGCTGGATATGTTCCCAGCGAATCCGATCGGCCGACATCGGATTTTCCGGCGGCGGCGGCAATGCGGATTCCTCGGTCAGTAATGCCGTCGTGATCTCGTCGGCGTCGGCGGGTTTCGACAGGTAATCCGTGGCCCCCATCTTCACCGCCGCCACCGCGGTCGCAATCGCGCCATATCCCGTCAGCACGACGATCCGCGCATCCTCGCGCCCCGACCGCAGCGCATCCACCACGTCGAGCCCGCTCCCATCCTCGAGCCGCAGGTCCACCACCGCATAGGCCGGGCAACCCGCGGCCAGCGCCTCACGCGCCGCGGCGACGCTGGTGGCGATGCGCGGCTGGAAGCCCCGCCGCTCCATCGCGCGGGCCAGCCGGGTCACGAAGACCTCGTCGTCGTCCACCAGCAGCAGGCTCGGGTCGCTGCCGATTGCGGCGCTGTTGTCTTCGGTCATGGCTTTCTCGCGGATCAACGACGTTCCGCGACCAGATATTCGGGAAAACCGCCCGGGGTCAAATCCGCATCAGGATTTTGCGTGATCCACGAAACAGGCGACGGTGTCGGCCATCTGCTCGGGGGTGGTATCGCGGGTAAAGAACTCGACCGTGCCGCGACCCGGCAGCACCAGATAACTCTGCGTCGTGTGATCGACGAGATAGCTCTCCTTGTCCTCGGCGTCGTTCACCTTGAAATACCCGCGCCAGGCTTTGCTCACGGCGGTGACCTCGTCCACGCTGCCGGTCAGGCCCAGCATGTCGGGATGCATCGCGTCGGTGAAGTCGCGCATCCGCTCGGGCGTGTCGCGGGCCGGATCGACGGACATGAAGACCGGCCGCACGTCATAGCCGCGTGCCTTGAGCAGGTCGACGGCGGCGGCATTGCGGGCGTTGTCCATCGGGCAGACGTCCGGGCAATAGGTGTAGCCCATGTAGAAGATCGAGGGCCGGTCGAAGACCTGCGCGTCGGTCACCCGGGCGCCGGTCTCGTCGGTCAGCGTGAAGGGCCCGCCGAGCGCCTCGGTGCCCCCGGCCACGGCCGAGCGGCGGCAGTCGGCAAAGACGTCACCCCCCGCCGGGCGCAGCCACAGCCAGCCGGTCAGCAACAGCAGCGCCGAAGCGACGACGGCGAGGATCATGATGCGGCGTTCGGTCATCGGGCGGGCCTTCGGGTTCGGGCGCCGGTTGCGGCGCAGAGAGGGGCGCAGGGACGGGCGTGCAGGCAGCGCACGCGGGGGCGCGGCGTTGCGCCGGCGCCCGGCCGTGGGTATCAAGTCCGGGCGCAGGTCTTCAAGTCGGCAGGATGACGCGGAGCCATTTCCCCAGCACCGTCGCCGGCGGGCCCGACCTCCGCCTCGGCGGCGGCGGCCCGCTCGGCCGGGCCGAGCCGGTCCGGCGCCGCACCCTCGTCGCGCTGCGCTGGGTGGCGCTGGCGGGACAGGCCTCGGCCGTGCTGGCGGCGTGGCTGCTGGGCGCGCAACTGCCGTTCCTGCCGGTGCTGGCGGTGATCCTCGCGGCGGCGGCGGCCAATCTCGCGCTCGGGGCCCGGCAGGGTCGCGTCTCGCCGCGCGAGGCGCTGGCGCAGCTTGTGCTCGACACCGTGCAGACCGGGACGCTCCTGACGCTGACCGGCGGCACCGGCAATCCGTTCGCGCTGTTCGTGCTCGCGCCGCTGACCATCGGGGCGAGCGTCCTGCCGCGCCGGCTGCTCTACGTGCTGGGCACGGCCACGGCGCTGACGGTGCTGGCGATGACGCTGCTGCCCGTGCCGCTGGTGTTCGCCGCGGCGAGCGCCCGGACCGCCGACACCGCGATGGATGTCGCCGCCGTGCTGGCGCTGGCGATCGGCGGGCTGTTCCTCGCGCTCTCGACGCACCGCGTCTCGTCGGAGCTGTCGGCGACCGAGAACGCCCTGCAGGCGACCCGCATGGGCCTGGCGCGGGAACAGCGGTTGCAGCACCTGGGCGGGGTGGTCGCGGCGGCGGCGCACGAGATGGGCACGCCGCTGGCGACCATCAAGCTGGTCGCGGGCGAGCTCGCCGACGACCTGTCGGGACGCGAGGGGATCGGCCCTGACGTCGGCGCGGATCTGGCGCTGCTGCAAAGCTCGGCCGACCGCTGCCGCGACATCCTGCGCAGCATGGGCAGCGCCGGGAAGGACGACCTGCACCTGCACAGCGCGCCGCTGTCGGACCTGCTCGAGGAAGCCGCCCGCCCCCATCTCAACCGCGGCGCCGAGATCTGCATCGACGACACCACCGGCGCGATCGTCCGGCGCGATCCCGCGGTCATCCACGCGCTGCGCAACCTCGTCCAGAACGCCGTGGATTTCGCTGCCACGCGCGTCAACGTCACCGCCGCGCGCGAGGCCGGGCGGATCACCGTGACGATCCGCGACGACGGCCCCGGCTATCCGCCGCATCTGCTGGGCCGGCTGGGCGAGCCCTACCTCACCACCCGCCGGCAGGGGACTGAGGGTCCGGACGGCTATGAGGGGATGGGGCTGGGGCTCTTCATCGGCCGCACGCTGCTCGAGCGCAGCGGGGGACGGGTCAGCTTTGCGAACGACGGCGGGGCGGTGGCGCGGGTGAGCTGGCCCGAGGCGGCGCTGCTGGCCGACGATCGCGCCGTGCTGCGGCCGAATCCCGCAATCTCCGATTGAATCCGGGCGCGCCTTAACCTTTCCTTAAGCGAACGGGTGTTACGCAACGCCTGAACGATCGCGGGCGGTTGCATGGTGGACTGGACGATCATTGCCTGGGCATTTCTGGCCGGAACGGGGTCGCTCTTGGCCGTTCTGCTGATCCTGCGACTGACCGGAGCGCTTGGCAGCGGGCTCGGTGGCGAAGGCGCGGCGCGCAAGGCCGCACGACCGTCGGTTGAGCCGCTGATCCTGCTGTTCCGCGACCGCCGGCTGGTCGATGCGACCGGCCCGGCGCGGGCGCTGCTCGACGCGCTGCCGGGCGAGGGTGACTGGGCGCGGCTCTGGACCTGGCTCGGGCAACGGTTCGAGGCGCCGCAGCGCATCCTGGAGATGGCGGCGGCGGATGGCACCGCGGTCCTCGCGGGTACCCCGGCCGCCGGAGCCGTGGCGAGCGAGTGCAGCGCCGCCCTGCGGCTGCGGGCCGAGGATCTGGGCGGCGGGCTGCTGCGGCTCGAACTCGTCGATCCGACGCTCGAGCAGGGCGGGATCACCGTCAACGCCCACGCGCTGGCCGCGATGGAGGATGAACTCGGGGTGCTGCGCGAATCGGTGGACCACGCGCCGGTGCTGATCTGGCGGGAGGACGCGGAAGGGACCGTGACCTGGGCCAACGCCGCCTATCTGCGCGAGATCGAGGCGCTCAACCCCGACGACGTGGTCTGGCCGCTGCCGCGGCTGATCGACCTGCCCGGCGACGCCGATTCGGTCCGCCGGGCGCGGATCGAGGTGGACGACCAGTCGCGCTGGTTCGACTGTCATTTTCAAGCCGCCGACGGGCACCGCACGATCTTCGCCGTTCCCGCCGACGACGCGGTGCGGGCCGAGGGCAGCCTCCGCGAGTTCGTCCGCACGCTGACCAAGACCTTTGCCGACCTGCACATCGGCCTTGCCATCTTCGACCGCGAGCGGCGGCTGCAGCTCTTCAACCCGGCGCTGATCGACCTGACCGGCCTGCCCGGTGGCTTCCTGACCGCGCGCCCGACCCTGCACGCGGTGCTCGACGCGCTGCGCGAGCGGCGGATGGTGCCCGAGCCCAAGGACTACGCGAGCTGGCGGCGCACCATCGCCACGCTCGAGGCCGGCGCCGCCTCTGGCCACCATGTCGAGACCTGGAGCCTACCCGGCGGCCAGACCTACCGCGTGACCGGCCGGCCGCATCCGGACGGGGCGATCGCGCTGCTCATCGACGACATCAGCGCCGAGATCGCCATGACCCGGCGGTTCCGGGCCGAGCTGTCCCTCAGCGCCGAGGTCATGGATGCGATGGGCTCGGCGGTGGCGATCTTCGACGCGGACGGGCGGTTGCTCAGCACGAACCGCCGCTTCGAGGCGCTGTGGGCCGCCGAGGGCACCCCGACCCTGCGCGGCTACGACGAACGCTGGAGGCTGACCGCCGGGGACAGCCCCGGCTATCACGCCCTGCGCGCCGCGCTCACCGCCGCGCGCCCCGAGGGCAGCCGCAGCGGCGCAATGGCCGGCCCGGCGCGCGAGCTGCTCTCGTGGCAGGTGTGCCTGCTGTCGGCGGGGCGCCGGATGGTGATGTTCGCCGCCACGGTTCCTGCGGGCGCGACACTCGCTTCCTCGCCGGACAGCGTGGCCGCGGGTGCTGGGGTTCTTGGCGAGGCGAGCGAGGCGGCGATGGCTTTTGCGATGCCGGCTACTGCTATCCCGGCGGCGGCCGGTGCCGCGCCGGACCCCGGCGGAACGCTACCGCGCGAGCCGCAGCAGGGCTGGCCGGTGCGTTCGGGGTCCGCTCTGGCCCTGACGGAAGGCGGGGAGCGCGTGGCGGGCGGCGTCGGCTGAGAGGCAGGCGGTGTCTGTGGACGCGCGGCCTAATGGAGCCGGCACCGCAGCAGAACTGTTGGAGTGTTTGGCGGGCGCGCAGACGCTGTCGGAAGTCGGTGAGCGAGTGGCCGGTGAGGGCGCCGAGGCGCGGGTCTAGTCCACCGACGCCGGGCCAAACGCGCTAGCGCTCGAGCGAATCGGCAGAGCTTTCACAGCCGGACCCCTCTGTCGCCGCAGTCAGCACGACGCGCGGTTGGTCAGGGGTAACGATGAGGTAGGGCCTCTGCCGCGCGCCTCGGCCGCAGCGAGCGGCGCGGCTCCAAGCCTTAGGTAATCTCGCCAGTACGCGACATTACCGTGCGGTCACGCCCGCCGCCTTCGGCAGGTTGCCCCTTTTCGCCAACTGCGCGCCCCTACCGCGTCGTGCGGGCGCCGAAGATGGCGCTGCCGACGCGGACGTGGGTGGCGCCCTCGGCGATGGCGGTCTCGAAATCGGCGCTCATGCCCATCGACAGGCCGGGCAGGTCGTTGCGCTTCGCGATTGCGGCGAGGGCGCGGAAGTGCGGCAGCGGGTCGGCGTCGTCGGGCGGGATCGCCATGCAGCCGACGAGGTTCAGCCCCAGCCGCCGGGCGGCCGCGATCAGCGCGTCGGCCTCGTCGGGAAGCACGCCCGCTTTCTGCGGCTCGGCGCCGGTGTTGACCTGCACGAAGACCTCGGGGCGGCGGCCGGTCTCGTCCGAGATCCGGGCCAGCCTCTCGGCCAGCGAGATCCGGTCGAGGCTGTGGATCGCGTCGAACAATTCGACCGCCGCGCGGGCCTTGTTGGATTGCAGCGGGCCGATCAGGTGCAGCGCCACGTCAGGCCAGCGCTCGCGCCAGGCGGGCCACTTGCCCTGCGCCTCCTGCACGTAATTCTCGCCGAACACCCTGGCTCCGGCCGAGAGGACGGCCTCGACCCGGTCTGGCGGTTGCAGCTTGCTGACCGCGATGAGGGTGACGCTGCCCGCGGGACGCCCGGCGGCGGCCTCGGCCGCGGCGATGCGGCGGCGGATGTCGTCCAGTCCCATGCGATCCTCCTTGCATTTGTGCACCCGAGCGGCCGGCGCCTGTCGTCGGAACTTCAGGCAGCGCCGTCGACAGACGGAAACGTCAGGATGTCCCGCGTGCGTTTCTGCGTCTGACCGCCTCGCACGTCACGGGCGTCGCAAAAGAAAAGAGCGGGCGCAAGGCCCGCTCTTTCCGTATTCCCGATCCGGATGGATCAGAATTTGAAGACCAGACCGAAGTCGGCCATGGTGCGGTCGCTCAGGCTGGAGCCGAGAGCGTCGTCGCCCGAGACGTTGACCACGCCACCTTTCACGGTCGCGCCGCCACCCAGATCGTAGGAAGCGCCAACACCAACGATATCAGCCGTGAACTCGTCGGCCGGGGTGTCGTACGCCACCCGACGCCAGTAGCCAGCCAAGCCGACACCGTTCGCCATCTTGTACTCGGCGCCCACGCCGAACTGGTCGACGTCCAGATCGCCGGTCAGGGTCGGGATGTCCTCGACCGTGGTGGTCATGTAGATGCCCTTGACCTTGACTTCGTTGAAGACGGTCGCGGCCGAGATACCCCAGCTGGTGTTTTCGTAGGCGCCGCCTTCGAAGCCCACCGGGTCGATGTAGAAGTCCGACTTTTCGTAGCCGATGCCGAACTCGTAGCCGGCCATCTCGTACTTGGCGCCCAGCGAGTAGGCGTTGTTGTCGCGGTCGATGGCCGAGTAGCCGATGTTCTGGTCCATGAACGACGCGAACAGCTTCACACCGTTGATGCTGTATTCGTACAGCAAGCCGGCTTCGCTGTAGACGCTGTCGTCAAAGTCCGACGACGAGTAGCCGAATTCGTTCAGGTAATCGAGGCCCGACATCCCGATTTCCGGCAGGTCGCCCAGGGCGTTTTCCATGCCCGAGTCGATGTCGCCGGCGCTCAGCTTGCCGTAGGAACCCGACACCCAGACCAGGCCCTTGTCAGCCGACAGGTTGTTGCGGACGGCGTACGTGTTGACCACGGTGCCATCGGCTTCGTCGATCGAGAACTGGCTGCCGTAGCGGGCGCGCTGGGCTTCTTCGGCACGGACTTCGGCGCCGAATTCCAGGCCCGAGTCGCTGGTGCCGGTCATGGTGAACTTGACGCGGGCGCGGTTCACGACGTTCCAGGCCGAGTCGGTGGTGGTGCAGCGGAAGTTGGCGCACAGATCGCTGTCGTAGCGCATACCGATGCGCGCGTCGCCCGACACGGCGACTTCAGCCGACGCGGCGCCGGCGAAGGCGACCAGCGCGCTGGTGGCGAAAAGAACCTTTTTCATGGCTTCCCTCATGTCTCTCTGTCACCCCTGCCGGTTGGTCCAGCGTGGGTATGGGGAATAAGTCGCGCTTTCCGCATGGCATTGCAACGATTGCGCCCCCCCGCCCGGGCGGTTGCCTTTTCTGTGGTGCACAAGCGCCACAGTCAGTTGCGCGGGCTGCAATCGCAGGCGGATCGGCCCCCGGTGGCGCCGCTCCGGCCCGCGCCACGCGGGGTTTCGCCGCGATCCGGTGCGGCGGCCGAGCGGCCAGGGCACGAGGCCAACCGACCCCCGCTGCCCGCCGGGGCGCTTGTCGCGCGCGGGGAATCCGCGCTATGCCTCGCCCGACGCCGTACGCGGGCGACCGCGCCGTTTCTGGGGAAAGCCTCGACATGATCCTTTGCGCCGTTCCGTTCCGCGCCGCACGCCCGGTTGCCGTCCTCGGACTCGTCCTGTCGCTGGCCGCATGCGGGGGCAGCGGCGGGAAAGGCGGGCTCTTCGGCCTCGGCCCGTCCGAGCACAACAAGCGCCCGGTCGCCGAGCAGCGCGAATCGACCATCTGGGACCTGTTCTCGGGCCGCGACTCCAGCAACCAGCAGGTCGCGGTGAACCGCTACCTGTGGAACGCCAGCCTCGACATCCTCAACTTCCTGCCGATCCAGTCCATCGACCCGTTCACCGGGGTGATCGTGACCGGCTACGGCACGCCCCCCGGCGGCGGGCGCGCCTATCGCGCCACGGTCAAGATCAGCGACCCGGCGCTCGACGCGCGCAGCCTCAAGCTGTCGCTGCAGGGGGCGGGCGGCGCGGCGGTGGCGCCCGACACGGTGCGCGCGGTCGAGGATGCGATCCTGACCCGCGCGCGTCAGCTCAGGGTCCGCGACGGGCAACTGTAAGGCGGCGCTCGCAGCCCCGGCCGGGCAACTGGACCTTCGGGGGGCAGGCGGCTAAACCCGCCGGGCGCGCGCGTGGCGTGCGTTCCACCCTCCCCAGAGAAGTTGCCGAGGTCCGCCATGTCCTATGATCCCGCCCACAGCGAGCCGCGCTGGCAGCAGGCCTGGGACGATGCCGGCAGCTTCCGCGCCGTGCGCGACGACCGGCCGAAATACTACGTGCTCGAGATGTTCCCCTATCCCTCGGGGCGCATCCACATGGGGCACGTGCGCAACTACACGATGGGCGACGTGGTGGCGCGGTTCAAGCGCGCGCAGGGGTTCAGCGTCTTGCACCCGATGGGCTGGGACGCCTTCGGGATGCCGGCCGAGAACGCCGCGATGGAGCAGGGCGGCCACCCCCGCGACTGGACCTATGCCAACATCGCCACCATGCGCGGGCAGCTGAAGCCGCTCGGCCTCTCGATCGACTGGAGCCGCGAATTCGCCACCTGCGACGACGACTACGTGGCCCAGCAGCAGCGGATGTTCCTCGATTTCCTCGACGCCGGGCTGATCTACCGCAAGGCGGCGGTGGTGAACTGGGACCCGGTGGACATGACCGTGCTGGCCAACGAGCAGGTCATCGACGGCAAGGGCTGGCGCTCGAACGCGCCGGTCGAGCGGCGCGAGCTGACCCAGTGGTTCTTCCGCATCTCGGATTACTCCGAGGAGCTGCTGGCGGCGCTCGACGGGCTCGAGGGCTGGCCCGAGAAGGTCCGCACCATGCAGGCCAACTGGATCGGCCGCTCGCGCGGGCTGCAGTTCCGGTTCGAGACGGTGGATGCCCCCGCGGGATTCGACAAGATCGAGGTCTATACCACCCGCCCCGACACGCTGCGCGGCGCCTCGTTCGTGGCGATCTCGCCCGATCACCCGCTGGCCAAGGCGCTCGAGCATGACCCGGACATCGCGGCCTTCGTGGCCGAGTGCCGCAAGGGCGGCACGACCGAAGAGGCGATCGAGACCGGCGAGAAGCTGGGGCTCGACACCGGGATCAAGGTGCGCCACCCGCTGGACCCCGCGTGGGAGCTGCCGGTCTGGATCGCCAATTTCGTGCTGATGGACTACGGCACCGGGGCGATCTTCGGCTCGCCCGCGCATGACCAGCGCGACCATGACTTCGCGGTGAAATACGGCCTGCCGATCCGCGCCACCTTCGCGCCCTCGGGGATGACCGAGGCCGAGGCGGACGCGTTCGTGGCCGCGGCGCCCTTCCTGCCGCCCAAGTCCGAGCCGGTGTGCTACGTCCGCGGCTTTGCCGGCCCGCCCGAGCAGAGCGGCGAGGCCGGCGTCGCCGCGGCGATCGAGGCCGCCGAGGCCGCCGGCTGGGGCGAGGGCGTGACCCGGTTCCGCCTGCGCGACTGGGGCATCTCGCGGCAGCGCTACTGGGGCTGCCCGATCCCGGTGGTGCATTGCCCCGCCTGCGGCACGGTGCCCGAGGCGCCCGAGAACCTGCCGGTGCTGCTGCCGCGCGACGTGAGCTTCGACCAGCCGGGCAACCCGCTCGACCGCCATCCGACCTGGCGCGAGACGACCTGCCCCAAATGCGGCGGCGCGGCGCGGCGCGAGACCGACACGATGGACACCTTCGTCGATTCGTCCTGGTACTACGCCCGCTTCACCGCCCCGCACGCGCTGACCCCGACGGTGCGGGAGGATGCGGATTACTGGATGAACGTCGACCAGTACATCGGCGGCATCGAGCACGCGATCCTGCACCTGCTCTATTCCCGCTTCTTCGCCCGGGCGATGGTCCGCACCGGCCACCTGCCCGAGACCGCGAAGGAGCCGTTCGACGCGCTCTTCACCCAAGGCATGGTCACGCACGAGATCTATCTGACCCGCGACGACCGCGGCCGGCCGGTCTATCACCTGCCCGAAGAGGTGCGCGACGGAAAGCTCGCGGACGGCACCGCGGTCGAGATCATCCCCTCGGCCAAGATGTCGAAATCCAAGAAGAACGTCGTGGACCCGGTGGACATCGTGACCCGGCTCGGGGCCGACACGGCGCGCTGGTTCATGCTGTCGGACAGCCCGCCCGAGCGGGACGTCGAATGGACCGCCGCGGGGGCCGAGGCCTCGGCGCGGTTCCTGTCGCGGCTCTGGCGGCTCGCCGACGAGGGGCGGGCGGGGGCCGAGGACGTGGCCGACCCCGATCTCGACCGCACCACCCACCGGGCGATCGACGAGATCACCCGCGCGATCGAGGGCTTCGCCTTCAACAAGGCGGTGGCCAAGCTCTATGAACTTGCCAACGCGCTGGGCAAGTCGCCGGCGCGGGGCGAGCCGCGGCGCGCGGTGCTGCGGGTGATGGCGCAGCTGATGGCGCCGATGGTGCCGCACCTGGCCGAGGATGTCTGGGCGATGGCCGGCGGTGCGGGCCTGGCCGTCGACGCGCCCTGGCCCAAGGCCGACCCGGCGATGCTGGTCGAGGACAGCGTGACGCTGCCGATCCAGATCAACGGCAAGCGCCGGGGCGAGATCGCCGTGCCGCGCGACATGGGCGCGGCCGAGGTCGAGGCGCTCGTCCTCGCCGATCCGGCGGTGCAGAAGTTCCTGAACGGCGCGGCGCCGAAGAAGCTGATCGTCGTGCCGGGGCGGATCGTCAATGTGGTCGCGTAGGGCGGCCCTCGCCGCGGCGCTGCTGGCCGGGTTCGGGCTGGCGGGCTGCGGCTTCACCCCGGTCTACGGGCCGGGGGGCGCGGGGACGCGGCTGCACGGGCAGGTGCGGGTCGCGGACCCGGTGACCGCCGACGACTACGCCTTCCTGCGCCGCATGACCGAGCGGCTGGGGCCGGCCGAGGCTGGGCGCTATGACCTCGCCTATACGCTGCGGATCGCGGTGCTGCCGCAGGCGATCACCCCGGATGAGGTGACCACGCGCTTCTCGCTCAACGGTACCGCCGCCTATCGGCTGACCGATGCGGCCTCGGGCGCGGTGGTGGCGCAGGGCGAGGTCAGCAACTTCACCAGCCACTCGACCGTGGGCACCGTCATCGCCACCACGGCGGCCGAGGCGGACGCGCGCGGGCGGCTGGCGGTGATGCTGGCCGATCAGGTGGTGACGCGGCTTCTGGCGACGGTGCCCTGAGGTGCTGCTGAAGGGCGCCGAGATCGCGCGCTATCTCGCGAAGCCGGACCCGACCCGACCGGCGCTGCTGATCCACGGGCAGGACGCGATGCGCGTGGCGCTCAAGCGCGCCGACGCGGTGGCGGCGCTGACCGGCCCGGACGCCGAGGCCGAGATGCGCCTGACCCGCATCGCCGGGGCCGAGCTGCGCCGCGACGGGGCGCGGCTGATGGACGAGATCAAGGCGGTGGGGTTCTTTCCCGGCCCCCGCGTGGTGCTGGTGGACGAGGCGACGGACGCCGCGGCCCCGGCCATCGCCGCGGCGCTGGACGGCTGGACGCATGGCGATGCGGTGATCGTCGTGACCGCCGCGGGGCTCGGCAAGGGCTCGGCGCTGCGCAAGCTCTTCGAGCCGCACAAGGCGGCGGTCTGCGCCCCGGTCTACGACGAGCCGCCGGGCGAGGAAGAGATTGCCCGCTGGCTGGCCGAGGCGGGGCTGCGCGCCGTCCCGCCGGCGGCGATGCGCGACCTCTCGGCGCTGTCGCGGGCCATCGACCCGGGCGATTTCCGCCAGACCCTGACCAAGATCGGGCTCTACAAGCGCGGCGACGACAGCCCGCTGACCGCAGACGAGATCGCCGCGCTGGCCCCCGCCACCATCGAGGCGGGGGTGGACGAGCTGATCGACGCCGCCGCCGAGGGCCGCGCCGACGCGCTCGGCCCGCTGATGCGGCGGATCGAGACTCAGGGCATCGCGCCGGTGGCCATCTGCATCGCCGCTCTGCGCCATTTCCGCACCCTGCACCGCATCGCCGCCGATCCGGGCGGCGTGCAGGCGGGGCTGGGCAAGCTGCGCCCGCCGCTCTTCGGCCCGCGCCGCGACCGGATGGCGCGGCAGGCGCAGGGCTGGGGGATGCGCGCGCTCGAGGACGCGATGCATGAGCTGGTCGGGACGGACCTCACGCTCCGCTCCTCGTCGCGGGCGCCGGCCATGGCGGTGATGGAGCGGGCGCTGATTCGGCTGGCGATGATGCCGCGGGGGACACGGTGAGCGAGGCGATCCCGGCGCTGGTGATCGGCGCCGGGCCGGCCGGGCTGATGGCGGCCGAGACGCTGGCCGCGGCGGGCGTGCCGGTGGTCGTCGCCGAGGCGATGCCGACCCCGGCGCGCAAGTTCCTGATGGCCGGCAAGTCCGGGCTGAACCTGACCCGCGCCGAGCCCGCGGCGGCGTTTGCCGCCCGCATCGCCGGGGGCGGGGCCCAGGCCGAAGGGTATTTGAGCCAGAAGGACTTGCAGGTGATCGTTGCGGGCTTCGGCCCTGCCGAGGTGCGGGACTGGGCCGAAGGGCTGGGGATCGCGCTGTTTGCCGGCTCGACCGGCCGGGTCTTTCCGGTCGGCATGAAGGCCTCGCCACTGCTGCGCGCCTGGCTGGCGCGGCTGGGGGCGGCGGGGGTCGAGTTGCGAAGCCGCTGGCGCTGGCAGGGATTCGCCGGGGATGGGCTGCGCTTTGCGACGCCCGAGGGGGTGCGCGCGTTGCGCCCCGCCGTCACGGTGCTGGCGCTCGGCGGAGCCAGCTGGCCGCGGCTTGGCTCGGACGCGGCGTGGGTGCCGTGGCTCACCGCCGAGGGGGTCGCGGTGGCGCCGTTCCGCCCGGCCAACATGGGGCTGCGGGTCGCCTGGTCGCCCGCCATGGACCGGCACTTTGGCACCGCGATCAAGGGGACGCGGCTGGCGGCGGGCGGGCTCTCCAGCCGTGGCGAGTGGGTGGTGACCCGCCACGGCGCCGAGGGCGGCGGGATCTACGAGGTCTCGGCCGCGCTGCGCGACGGGGCGCCGGGGGTCGTGGACCTCGCGCCCGACCTCGACACCCCCACGCTGGCGGCGCGGCTGGCCCGGCCACGGGGCAGGCTGTCGGTCGGCAACTGGCTGCGGCGGGTGCTGGGCGATCCGGTCCGGGTGGCGCTGCTCTTCGAGTGGGGGCGGCCCCTGCCCGACGATCCCGCCGCGCTGGCCGCCCGGATCAAGGCGCTGCCGATCCGGCACGCCGGGGTGCAGGGGCTGGAGCGGGCGATCTCGTCGGCGGGCGGGATCAAGCTGGGCAGCCTGCGCCCGACGCTTGAACTCGCCGCCCGGCCGGGGGTGTTCGCCGCCGGCGAGATGCTGGACTGGGAGGCGCCGACCGGCGGCTATCTGCTGACCGCCTGCCTCGCCACCGGGCGCCATGCGGGGCTCGCCGCGGCGCAGCGTCTGGCCGGCTGAACCGCCCCGCGCGGCAGCCTTCGCCGGAACGCATGGCCGCCCTGCAGCGGGCGCGGGGGCGGTCCCATTGACCGGCCCTGCGACAAGCTGTCACGTGGCGTCATCAACCTGCCGCGAAAGCGCCCATCATGCCGCATCCGCAGACCCTCAGCGCCTCGTCCGCGCGGCTCTTCACCCCCGTGCTGATCGGCGGGTCGATCATCCTGCTCATCAACTTCGCCATGCGGGCAAGCTTCGGCGTCTTCCAGATCCCCATCGCCGAGACCTTCGGCTGGCCGCGGGCCGAGTTCTCGCTGGCCATCGCCATCCAGAACCTCGCCTGGGGCATCGGCCAGCCGCTGTTCGGGGCGCTGGCCGAGCGCTGGGGCGACAAGGTCGCCATCGTGCTGGGCGCGGCGCTCTATGCGCTGGGTCTGGTCATGACCGCGGTCGCCACCACCCCCGAGGCGATGCAGCTGTGGGAGGTCGCGGTCGGCTTCGGCATCGCCGGGACCGGCTTCGGCGTGATCCTCGCCATCGTCGGCCGCGCGGCGAGCGACGAGAACCGCAGCCTCGCGCTGGGGATCGCCACCGCCGCGGGCTCGGCCGGACAGGTCGTCGGCGCGCCGCTGGCGCAGGGGCTGCTCGCGTTCCTGCCGTGGCAGCAGGTGTTCATGGTCTTTGCCGCGCTGGTGCTGACGGTTCTCCTGTTCCTGCCGATGCTCGGCAACGCCCGGCCCGCCAGCCGGTCAGAGCTCGAGGAGAGCATGGGCGCCGTCCTGCGCCGCGCCTTCACCGATCCGAGCTATCTGATGATCTTCGCCGGGTTCTTTTCGTGCGGCTACCAGCTCGCCTTCATCACCGCGCATTTCCCGGCGATGGTGACCGAGATGTGCGGGCCGATCGCCCCGGACGGCAGCCTCGCCGCGCTGGGCATCACCACCACCTCGGCGCTGGGCGCGGTGGCGATCTCGGTGATCGGGCTGGCCAACATCGGCGGCTCGATCCTCGCCGGGTGGCTGGGGAAGCGCTATCCGCGCAAGTACCTGCTGGCCGGGATCTATGCGCTGCGGACGCTGGTCGCGGCGTGGTTCATCCTGACCCCGATCACCCCCGCGACGGTGCTGATCTTCTCGCTGGCGATGGGGTCGCTGTGGCTGGCCACGGTGCCGCTGACCTCGGGGCTGGTCGCCTATATCTACGGGCTGCGCTACATGGGGACGCTTTACGGCTTCGTCTTCCTGTCCCACCAGCTCGGGTCGTTCCTCGGCGTCTGGCTGGGCGGCAAGCTCTATGACCTCTACGGCGACTACACGCTGGTCTGGTGGGTCGGCGTGGGCGTCGGCGCCTTCTCGGCGCTCATCCACCTGCCGGTGCGCGAGGCGCCCTCGGCCGCCCTGCCGCGCGGCACGGCGGCGGCGGCCTGAGGGACGGCGCTCAGCCTTCGGCCGCCGAGAGGATGTAGCGCGCCGTCATCAGGTCCAGATGCGCGCCGCCGCCGTTCTTGGCGACGGTGATCTCGTCATCCGACCGCCGGCCATAGGCCCCGGCCGGCAGGTCGTAGAAATCGGCGAGGATGTCGCTTTCCCGGATGGTGCCTGCGTCGAGCGGGATCTGGATCTCGCCGATGTGGCCGATGGTCGTGGCCCGGCTGTCCACGAACAGCCGCGCGCGGCGCAGCAGCTCGTCATCGCTCTCGCGCATGTCGGGGCGATAGGCGCCGATCAGGTCGACGTGGGTGCCGGGCGAGATCCACTCGCCGTGCAGCACCGGGCTCGTGGCCATGGTCGCGGTGGCGATGATCTCGGCGTCGCGGACCGCGGGCTCGAGGTCGGCCACGGCCCGCGCCTCGCGCCGGTCGGCCAGCGCGCGGGCGGCCTCGGGCGAGCGGTTCCAGATGCTGATCTCGGCATCGGGGATCATGGCGCGGTAGGCGTCGATCATGCTTTCGGCCACGTGGCCCGCGCCGATCAGCAGCACCCGGCGCGCATCCGGCCGCGCCAGCCGGCGCGCGGAAAGCAGGCTGTCGCCCGCCGTCTTCCACTTGGTGACGAGGTGGAAATCGACCAGCGCCCGCAGCTCTCCGCTCACATCGTCCAGCAGGTTGACGACGCCGTTGATCATGGTGAGGCCGCGGCGCGGGTTGCCGGGAAAGATCGCCGCCGGCTTGATCGCCAGCCCCAGCCCGTCGATCCAGGCGCTGCGGGTCAGCAGCGTGTCGTCGCCGCGGTAGAGGAAGCTGTCGGCCACCTCGGCGCGGGGCAGCTCGTGACCCTGGGCGAGCGCGTCGGTCAGGGCGATCCAGTCGAGCTGGGGTTCGATGTCCGGTCCGATGATCTGCATGGTCTGTCCCTGTCCTGCTCGGCGAGGTCTGTGGCGCGGCCTCTGGCGGGCCGCCGTGCCGCTCAGGCTAGACGGTTGGGCGCTCATCTGCCAGAGCCGAGGGCGCAATGACCGGATCCGGGATGCCAGAGACCCGATCGCCCCCACCGGGGGTGGTGCTGCTCGCGCTCTATCAGGGCGAGCGGTTCCTTGGCGCGCAGCTCGACAGCATCGCCGCGCAGGAGGTGCCGTGGCGGCTGGTCGTCTCGGACGACGGCTCGACCGATGCGGGGCCGGGAATCGTGCGCGGCTTCGCCGACGCCCATCCGGGGCGGGTGACGCTGACCCGCGGCCCCGGGCAGGGGGCGGCGGCGAACTTCCGCGCGCTGCTAGCGGGCGTGCCCGAGGCGGCCGGCTGGGCGGCGCTGGCCGATCAGGACGACGTGTGGCGGCCAGGCAAGCTCGCCCGGGCGCTGGAGGCGCTGGCGGCGGTGCCGGCCGGGCGGCCGGCGCTCTATTGCAGCCGGGTCACGCTCTGCGATCCGGCGCTGCGGCCCATCGGCGCGTCGCGGCCGGCCTATCCGCCGTCCTTCCGCCACGCGCTGGTGCAGAACCTCGTGCAGGGCAACACCGCGGTGCTGAACCCCGCGGCGCTGTCGCTGGTCCGCGCGGCCGAGCCGCTGACCCCGCCGGTGGTGATGCATGACTGGTGGCTCTACCAGCTGGTGACCGGGGCGGGGGGCACGGTGATCCTCGATCCGGCCGAGACGGTGCTCTACCGCCAGCACGAGGGCAACGTGGTCGGCGGCAACGCCGGGCCGCGGGCGCGGCTCGAGAGCTTCACGCGGATGCTCGGCGGCGGCCATCGCGCATGGGGGGCGCAGACGCTCGCCGCGCTGACGCCGGTGCGGCACCTTCTGACCGACGAGAACCGCCGGGTGCTCGACGCCTTCACGGCGCTGCATCATGGCGAGATGGCCGACCGGCTGGTGGCGATGGCCCGCGGCGGGTTCCGCCGGCAGGGGCCGGTGTCGCAGGCGGCGCTGTGGCTTGCCGCGACGCTGGGGCGGCTCTGAGAGCGTGGCGCGTCTGCTAGCGTGGTGGGCCGCCTCGGGTTGCAACCGGGCGGCGCTTGGCCCAGCGTCGGCGCGACCATCACGCAGGGCACCATGTCGAGCTTTCTCAACGCCGGGATCATCGCGCTGACGCTCGGCTATACGCTGAGCCAGTTCTACCGCGCCTTCCTCGCCGTCCTCAGCCAGACGCTGCAGACCGAGCTGGGGGCGACGCCCGGCGATCTCGCGCTGTCGTCGGGGATGTGGTTCCTGACCTTCGCGCTGATGCAGCTGCCGGTGGGCTGGGCGCTGGACCGGATCGGGCCGCGCCGGACCGCGGCGGTGGTGCTGGCGCTGGGTGGCGCCGGCGGGGCCGCGGTCTTTGCGCTGGCGCAGGCGCCGTGGCACCTGCACGTCGCCATGGGGCTGATCGGGATCGGCTGTGCGCCGGCGCTGATGGCGGCCTATTACATCTTCGCCCATGACTACCCGCCGGCGCGGTTCGGGGCGCTGACCGGGGCAATGGTGGGGCTGGGTTCGGCGGGCAACATCCTCGGCGCCGCGCCGCTCGTCTCACTCATCTATGCCATCGGCTGGCGGGAATCGCTGTGGCTGATGGCGGCGGTGACGCTGGCCGTGGCGGCGGCGCTGGCGCTGACGGTGCGCGACCCGGTCCACCACGGGGGCGCGCCGCGGGGGCGGCTGTCGGCGCTGTTCGCGCTGCCCACGCTGCGGCTGATGCTGCCGCTGATCCTTGTCAGCTACGCCAGCTCGGCGGCGCTGCGCGGGCTGTGGGCCTCGCCCTATCTGCGCGACGTGTTCGGGGCCGACGACGTGACCGTGGGCCGGGCCACGCTGGTCATGGGAATCGCCATGGTGGTGGGCAACCTCGGCGCGGGGGCGTTCGTCGCTGCGGTGGGCGGGGTGCGGCGGGCGGTGCTGATCGGCCATGTGCTGTCGGTCGCGGCGCTGTCGGTCCTGTGGCTCGCACCCGACTGGGGGCTCGCGCCGGCCATCGTCCTTCTGGGCGCCGTGGGGCTGACGGGGACGAACTACACGCTGCTCATGGCCCATGCCCGGCGGTTCCTGTCGCCCGCGCTGGTCGGGCGGGGGATGACGCTGCTCAACATGGCCTCGATCGGCGGGGTCGGGATGATGCAGTTCGCCTCGCGCCCGCTGTCGGCGGCGGCCGAGGCGCGCTATGCCCCGCCCGAGGCCTACGCGATGCTGTTCCTGTTCTTCCTCGTGCCGCTGGTGATCGGCTTCGCGATCTTCCTTCTCGCCCCTGCCGAGCCTGCCGATGCCTGAGACCCCCCGCTCGCCCGACCGGATCGAGGTCGTCGCCCCGAACCTCAAGCGCCGCCTGTCGGGGGTGACCGCCACGGTGGTGCGGCTGATCCCGGTGCAGGCACGGATGATCGGCATCGTGGCGACCGGGCCGGGGCTGCCGCCCGAGCTGCCACACATTCCGCTGACCCGCGCCGCCACCCTGCCGCGCGACCGCTGGCGGGTCTGGCACGCGCGGCGGAATACCGAGATGGCGCTGGGCCTGATCGTGCGCCACCTGCTCGGGCGGCGCTACCGGCTGCTCTTCACCAGCGCGGCGCAGCGCCGCCACACCGGTTTCACCCGCTGGCTGATCCGCCGCCAGGACGCGCTGATCGCCACCTCGCCGCAGGCGGCGAGTTACCTCGAGCGGCCCGCGACGGTCATCCTGCACGGGGTCGATACCGGGGTCTTCCACCCCGCCCCCGACCGCGCGGCGTTGCGCCGGGCGTTGGGGCTCGACCCCGACGCGGTGCTGATCGGCTGCTTCGGCCGGGTCCGGGCGCAGAAGGGCGTCGATCTGCTGGTCGAGGCCGCGCTGGAGGTCTTTCCGCGCCACCCGGACGCGCAGCTTGTCTTCACAGGCCGGATCACCGCCGACAACCGCGGCTTCGCCGATGCGTTGATCGCCCGGATCGCCGCGGCGGGCCTGTCGGACCGCATCCGCTTCCTCGGCGAACTGCCGTGGGAGGCGGTGGTCCGCCACTACCAGGCGCTCGACCTTTTCGCCGCCCCGGCGCGGTGGGAGGGGTTCGGCCTCACCCCGCTCGAGGCGATGGCCTGCGGGGTGCCGGTGGTCGCGGCGCGGGTCGGGGCCTACGAGGCGCTGATCCGCGACGGCGAGACCGGCACGCTGATCGACGCCGGCGACGGGGAAGCGCTGGCGGCGGCACTCGACCGCTGGCTCGGCGATCCGGCGGGGCGAGCGCTCGCGGGCGAGGCGGCGCGCGCCCATGTCGCGGCGCACCACGGGATCGAGGCCGAGGCGCGGGCCATCGTCGGGGTCTATCGGCGCCTGCTGGACGAGGCGGGGGCGCGCTAACCCGGCGGGGCGCGGGTTGGGGCGCCGGATGCCTCCGGCGGGGATATTTGGGTCCAGCCCGAGGGGGCGCGGCGCGCGTCGGGCCCAGCCTCTGGCGCCGCCGCGGCGGGCGCGTCATGATGGCGCGAAAGGTGCCCCGATGACCCCGCTTCGTTTCTACGCCGCCCGGACGCTTCGCAACGAGGGGCTGCTCAAGACCCTCTCGGTCGCCCCGGCGGCGCTGGAGCAGGCGCTGGCCGGGCAGCGGGTGGCGCTGGTCGGCAACGCGCGGGCGCTGGCCGAGGCGCGGCACGGCGCGGCGATCGACGCGGCCGATCTGGTGATCCGCATCAACCGCGCGCCGATGCCCGATCCGGCGAGCCACGGCAGCCGCACCGACTGGCTGGCGCTGGCGATGCGCCTGCCCGCCGAGGACCGCGCCCGCCTCGCGCCGCGGCGCATCCTGTGGATGTCGCCCAAGCGCAAGCGGCTGGACTGGCAGACGGCGCACAGCCCCGGCTTCTACCTGCACCCTCTGCCCGCGGTCCGCGAACTGGAGCAGACGCTCGGCGCGCCGCCCTCGACCGGCATCATGACCGCGGCGCTGGTGCTGGCGGCGCCGGTGGCGGCGCTGACGCTCTATGGCTTCGACTTCTTCGCCTCGCTGTCGCTCAGCGGCTCGCGCGGCAAGGCCGACGTGCCGCATGACTTCGCGGCCGAGGCGGCGTGGTTTGCCGCCCGCGCCGAGGCGGAAGCGCGGCTCAGGATCGCCTGAGCAATCGCTCGCGCCTGCGCCGGGCCCGCGCCCGCTGGCAGGGTTCTATCTGGCCCAGTTTCCCCGCCGGCAGCGCCACCGGGTGCGGCGGCGCCGGCGTCAGCCCGTGGGCAGCGTGCCGTCCCAGATCTCGGTCAACGACCGGTTGCCTATCCGCATCATCCGCGCCAGCGTCGCCGCCAGGCCGGTCGCATCGCGGCGCTCGGCGCAGGCGAGCACGTCGACCGCCACCCCGGCCAGCCCCGGCAGGCCCACCTGCCAGGCCAGCCGCGACAGCAGCTCGGCCCGTTCGGCCAGCCGCGCCATGTCGCCTGCCATCGCCGCCTCGCGCGCGCCGGCCAGCGCCGCCGCCAGCTGCTCCATCGCCGCGCAGATGATCGTCTGCGCCGCGCTTTCGCCCAGCTCGTTCACGATCTCGCCCAGCCGTCGCACATCGACCTGCACAGGCTCCTGCATGGCCAGAACCGTCAGGTTCCCCATCACGTCACCCCTTTTCCCACGTGTCCCCACACGTCCGGGCAGGATGGCGCCAAGCCGGTAAGAAATCCTTGCTGCGGCCGCGAGAAACCTCTCGAAGTTTAGGCGTCCGGCGGTTATCTCGACGGGCAGTCCGGCCGTCAGCCACCCGCGAGAGAGGCAGTTCCGATGCTCAACGCCCGTCCCTTGCCGCATTATCTGGTCCAGCGCTACCACGGCTGGCGCGCGACCTCGTACGCGGAAAACCGCGCCTGGTACCGCCGCCTCGCCGACGAGGGGCAGCGGCCGCGGGCGATGGTGATCTCGTGCTGCGATTCCCGGGTCCACGTCACCTCGATCTTCGGCGCCGACACGGGAGAGTTCTTCATCCACCGCAACGTCGCCAACCTCGTGCCGCCCTATGCGCCGGACGGGTTGCAGCACGGCACCTCGGCGGCGGTGGAATATGCCGTCAACACCCTCAAGGTCGCGCATCTGATCGTGCTGGGCCACAGCCAGTGCGGCGGTGTCGCCGGCTGCCACTCCATGTGCTCGGGCGCCGCCCCCGAGCTTGAGGAGGCGACGAGCTTCGTCGGCCGCTGGATGGACATCCTGCGCCCGGGCTACGAGCAGGTCCGCGACCTGCCGCTCGAGGAACAGGTCCCGGCGCTCGAACGGGTAGCGGTGAAGGTGTCGCTCGAGAACCTGCTGACCTTCCCCTTCGTGGTGGCGGCGGTCGAATCCGGCCAGTTGACGCTGCACGGGCTGATGCACGACATCCGCGAGGGCGAGCTGACGATGCTCGACCGCGACCGCTACGTGCCGGTCTGAGGGCCCGCACTCGGCCGGAAACGAAAACCGCGCCCCGCGGGGCGCCGTTGGTCATTCCAAAAGGGGGGATGGCTCAGGCCACGCCCAGCCCGTCGGTCGAGGCGAAGAACATCGCCTGCGACACCGCCGAACGCACCTGTTCCTCGGAATAGGGCTTCGAGATCAGGAACGCAGGCTCGGGCCGGTCGCCGGTCAGAAGCCGCTCGGGGAAGGCGGTGATGAAGATCACCGGCAGGTCGCCCATGCTGCCGAGCAGCTCGTTCACCGCATCGATGCCCGACGAGCCGTCGGCCAGCTGGATGTCGGCGAGGATCAGGTCCGGGCGGCGGTCGCCGGCCAGCTCGATCGCGGCGGTGTGGGTGCGGGCGATGCCGGTCACCTCGTGCCCCATCGCCTGCACGATGCCCTTGAGGTCCATGGCGATGATCGTCTCGTCCTCGATGATCATCACCCGGCCACGGATCGCCCGGCCCATCTCGTTCAGGGCGATCTGGACCAGCTCTTCAGCCTCGTCCTGATCGGTCTGCATGATCCGCGCGATCTGGTCGTAGCGCAGCTCTTCGATCGTGCGCAGCAGCAGCGCCTCGCGCGAGTTGGCGGTCAGGCCGCGCAGGTGCTGCTGGACGACGGCCTCGCGCGAGGACTGTTCGTCCGCGGCGACCGGCTGGCCCGAGCTCTGCCAGATGGCGTGGAAAGTGCGGAACAGCCCGATGCGGGTCTCTTCGCCGTCCATCAGGGAACGGTCGCTGAGGATCGCCTCGAGCGTGGCGGCGGCGTAGTTGTCGCCGGCGGTCTGGCTGCCTGTCAGGGCGCGTGCATAGCGGCGCAGATACGGCAGCTCGCGGCCGATGGATTGCGCAAGATCAGCTGCGGACATGGCTTTCCTCAATTTGATCCCTGTCGGGGAACCTTGAGGTGCTGTAACGGTTGGGCAACGTGCACACAAGATTTCCGGGACAAACAAATATATGAACACGAGGCGGGAAGAACGGAAGCGCGCCGCCCTGGAGAAGCAGATCGACGAGAATCTCCGGCGCGTCTATGAACAGGATGCCTTGCAGGACGTGCCTGACAGGTTCCTTTCGCTTCTCGAGCGCCTGCGCGAGCAGGAATGAGTCCCATGACATCTGCGGCCTCTCCCCGGCCCGCCGCCGTCGGCAATCCGCGCGACGAGCTGGTGGATCACCTGCCCGCGCTGCGGGCCTTTGCGCTGTCGCTGACCCGCGAGGGCGCGTCGGCCGACGATCTGGTGCAGGACACCATCGTCAAGGCGTGGACCAACATGGACAAGTTCCAGCCCGGCACGAACCTGCGGGCGTGGCTCTTCACCATTCTGCGCAACACCTTCTATTCCGCCCGCCGCAAGACCCGGCGCGAGGTCAACGACAGCGACGGCATCCACGCCGCGCGTCAGGCGACGCGCCCCGAGCATGACGGGCGGCTGGCCATGAACGACTTCAAGGCCGCGTTCCAGCAACTGCCGGATGAGCAGCGCGAGGCGCTGATCCTCGTCGGCGGCTCGGGCTTCTCGTACGAGGAAGCGGCCGCGATGACCGGGGTCGCGGTCGGCACGGTCAAGTCACGCGCCAACCGCGGCCGCCGCAAGCTGGCCGAGCTGATGCACATGGCCGAGGGCGAGGAACTCGACATGACCGACGCCTCGACGCTGGCCGTGATGGCGGTGAACCAGCCCGTCTCGCGGTAGGCTGTCATGCGGTGGAACGGCATTGCGGGCAGGCTCGGCTTCCGCCTCGGGGCGCTGCTCAGCATCGCCATCCTGCCGATCGGGATGATCTCGATCATCCAGACCCTGCACCTGTCGCGCGAGGCCGAACGGTCGAGCGAGCTGGCGTTGCAGGGCCGCACGGCGACCGCCGCGGCGGGTGAACGGGCGCTGCTGCAAAGCACCATCGGCACCGCCGACGCGCTCGGCGCCTCGATCCTGACGCTGATCGAGGATCCCGCAGCCTGCTCGGAAGCGATGCACCAGTATGTCCAGCGCAGCGCGACCTATGTCTACGCCGGGTTCACCGACCTGGCCGGCCGCAATGTCTGCTCGTCCACCGGGCGGGTCATCGACCTGACCGGCTCGCCGCATTACCAGGCGTTTATGCGCGACCCGGGGACTCTCATCTCGGCCGCGGCCCGCGGCACGGCCTCGGGTGAGGACGTGGTCATCGTCTCGCAGCCGCTGTTCCGGGGCACCGAGCTTCTGGGCTATGTCGCGCTGTCGCTCTCGCAGGACCTGCTACGCTCGACCCATTCGCAATCCTACTGGGCCGAGGGCGCGCGCATCCTCACCTTTAACCGGGCCGGGCAGGCGCTGTCGGGCGATCTCGGCGCGACCGGCGACCCGACCCCGATCCTGCCGCAGGGCGAAACGCTTGCCTCGCTCGTCAGCCATTCGGACACGTCGTTCCGGGCGCGCTCGAACTCGGGCGAGCAGCGGGTGTTCGCCGTCGTGCCGGTGGTCCCCGACCTCGTCTATGCGCTGGGTAGCTGGAGCCCGCGCGAGACCGGCATCGCCGGGCTGAACCTCTCGCGCTTTGCCGCGATCCTGTTCCCGCTGGCGCTGTGGGCGGCGTCGCTGGGGGTGGCGTATTTCGCCGTCTATCGCTTGGTGCTGCGCCATGTCCGCGAGTTGCGCGGGCAGATGCGCCGCTTTGCGCTCGGCGACCGCAGCAAACCCCCGCCGGTGCTCGAGGCCGCGCCGGCCGAGATCCGCGACGTGAGCGCGACCTTCCACAATATGGCCCGCATCCTGATCCGCGACGAGGCGGCGATGGAGGAGGCGGTCGCGGAAAAGACCGTTCTGCTGAAAGAGGTGCACCACCGGGTCAAGAACAACCTGCAGCTCATCGCCTCGATCATCAACATGCAGAGCCGGATGATCGACGACACCGACGCCAAGCGGGTGCTGCGCTCGGTGCAGGACCGGGTGGCGTCGCTCGCCACCATCTACAAGAACCTCTACCAGGCCGAGCACCTCGATTCGGTCTCGGCCGACCGGCTGATCGGCGAGATCATCGGGCAGATGTCGTCGGCCTCGATCATGACCGGGGCGGCGATGGACGTGCAGACCGAGCTCGAGCCGCTGGTGCTGCAGCCCGACCAGGCCGTGCCGCTGACCCTGCTGACGACCGAGGCCTTCACCAACGCGCTGAAATACGCGGGCGCCTCGGACGGGGCGCGGCCGTTCGTGCGCATCAGCCTGCGCATGGACCCCGAAGGCTGGGCGGTGCTCGAGATCGAGAACTCGCTGGGCGCGGTGCAGCCCGACCACGACGGCACCGGGCTTGGCAGCCAGCTGATCGAGGCGTTCGCCATGCAGCTCGACAGCGACGCCGAGATCGACATCGAGGACGGCACCTACCGGCTGGCGCTGCGCTTCCGTCCCGACATCTCGCACACCCCGCAAGAGGAAGAGGCGCGGCAGGTCGTGCTCACCTCGGCCGCGCGCCCGGGCGCCCGGCACTAGGGGAAAATCAGGCGCTGGTGTCTGCCGCTGGGGCGCGGGCCGCCGCGGCCCGCTCTTGCGCCATCTCGCGGGCCAGCGCGCGGGCCTTGCGGGCCTGGACGAAGCGGCGGTGGCGGTCCAGCTCAACGTTGATCAGCGCCCCGAGCATCACCGAGAACCCGGCGAGATAGAACCACATCAGCAGCGCCACCACCGCCCCGATCGAGCCGTAGATGCGGTTGTAGCTGTTGAAGCTGGCGAGATAGGCCGAGAACCCCACGGACGCCGCGCCCCAGGCCAGGGCCGCAAACAGCGAGCCCCAGGTGAAGATCGGCGTGCGCGGGGTTTTGACGTTCGGCCCGTAGCGGTACAGGATGCCGATCCCGATCATCACGATGGCGAACATCGCCACCCACGGCACCGAGCTGACCAGCCAGCTACGCAGCGGGCCGTAGTCGAGGAAGTTGAACGCCAGCGGGACGATGACGATGGTGGCAAGCCCCATCAGCACCACGCCGACGATGGCGAGCGTGAGCACATAGGCGAGCACGAACCCGGTCAGGGTCGAGTGGGACCGCACCCCGTAGGCCGCGTTCAGCCCGCGGACCAGCGCGTCGACCCCGGCCCGCGCGGCGATGGTCGCCACCACGAACGAGATCGCCGAGGCCCAGCCAAGCTGGGTGCGCCCGCCCGAGGTCAGCGCGTCGATCTGCGAATGCAGGATCTCGGCCGCGCCGCCGGGGATGAAGTCGTCGACGTAGCGGTCGTAGTCCTGGATGATCGCCGGATCGAACCACAGCCCCCACAGCGCGATCAGCGCCGCCATGCCGGGGAACACCGCGAACATCGCATAGAAGGCCACGCCCGCGGCGATCAGGCCCATGTGGATCTTGTCCATCCGCTCGAACAGCGCGGTGATGAAGTGCCAGCTGTCGTGCATGTAGTCGACGAGCCAGCGGAACGCAGAGCGGATCATGTCGCGCCTCCGGCCGGCTGATAGCGGTGCCAAAGCGCCTTTTCCCCCATCCGGGCGACGAAGGCGGCGTGGGCGGTGATCTCGGCCGCGGTGAGGCGCGGCGCGAGCGGAACAGGGCGCGGTGCGCGGGGACCGGTCGAGACCTGCTGCTGCGCCTCGGTCCGCTGCCCGGGGCTGGCGACGAGGACGAGGTCCGGCTGGCGGCCGCCGATCAGCTCGAGATAGACCTCGGCCAGCAGCTCGCTGTCGAGCAGCGCGCCGTGCAGCGTGCGGCCCGAGTTGTCGATCCCCCAACGCCGGCAGAGCGCGTCGAGCGACACCGGCGCGCCCGGAAACTTCTCGCGCGCCATCGCCACCGTGTCGAGCGCGCGGCTCATCGGCAGTGCGGGGCGGCCGGCGCGGCGAAGCTCCCAGTTGAGGAATTTCATGTCGAAGGGGGCGTTGTGGATGATCAGCCGGGCGTCGCCCACGAACTCGACGAAATCGGCCACGATCTCGGCGAAGCGCGGCTTGTCCGAGAGGAACGCCGAGGTCAGCCCGTGCACGGCCAGCGCGTCGGCCGGCATGTCGCGCTCGGGGTTGATGTAGACGTGGAAATGCCGGCCGGTCGGCAGGTAGTTGATCAGCTCGATGGCGCCGATCTCGACGATGCGGTCGCCGGTGTCGGGGTCGAAGCCGGTGGTTTCGGTGTCGAGGACGATCTCACGCATGGGCCGCCCCGCTGGCGATGTCGTGCAGGATGGCGGCAACGGCGGCCTCGGCCTCGTCCAGGGTCTCGGTCGGGACGATCCAGTCGGCGCGGGCGCGTTTCTCGGCGTCCGGCATCTGCCGCGACAGGATCAGCCCCAGCGTCGTGTCGGTCATCCCCGGGCGGGCGAGCACCCTGGCGCGCTGCACCTCGGGCGGGGCTGATGCGACGACCACGCCGTCGAGCCACGCCTCGGCCCCCGTCTCGAACAGCAGGGGGATGTCGAGGAGGACCACGGGCGCGGCGGCGTGGCTGTCGATGAAGCTGCTGCGGTCGGCGGCGACGAGCGGGTGGACGATGGCCTCGAGCTCGGCCAGCCGGTCCGGCTCGGCGGCGAGGATGGTCTTGAGCGCCCCGCGGTCGATGCCGGTTTCGTCCAGCGCGCCGGGGAAGCGCGCGGCGACCGGCGCGACGGCCGCGCCGCCCGGCTGATAGAGCCGGTGCACGGCCGCGTCGGCGTCCCACACGGGCACCCCGTGGGCCGCGAACATCGCCGCGGTCGTGGTCTTGCCCATCCCGATTCCGCCAGTCAGTCCAAGAAGATAGGTCATCCGAGCACCGCCTCGCGCAGGGCCTCGTCCACCTCGGGCTTGACGCCGAACCAGCGCTCGAATCCCGGCGCGGCCTGGTGCAGCAGCATCCCCAGCCCGTCCACGGTGCGGCAGCCGCGGGCGCGGGCGGCGCGCAGGAAATGGGTGTCGAGCGGCGTGTAGACGAGGTCGGTCACCAGCGCGTCCGGTGAGAGGGCGTCGAGCGGCAGGCGCAGGGGTTGGGTCCCCTGCATTCCCATCGAGGTGGAATTGACCACCGTGGCCGCGCCTTCGAGCATGTTGCCGGTCTGCGCCCAGTCGTAGACGACGACGCGGGCGCCGAACTCGGCGCGGATCTGGTCGGCGCGGATGCGGGTGCGGTTGGCGATGCGCAGTTCCGGCACTCCGCATTCGAGCAGCGCCGCCACCACGGCCCGCGCGGCGCCGCCGGCGCCGATCACCGCGGCGGGACCGGCGCTCGCGCTCCAGTCCGGGGCGTGCTGCTGGAGGTTGGCGATGAAGCCGTAGCCGTCGGTGTTGTCGGCGTGGATGCGCCCGTCGGGGCGGAAGATCAGCGTGTTCGCCGCCCCGATCAGCGAGGCGCGGTCGGTGACGATGTCGGCGAGCGCGAGGGCGGCTTCCTTGTGCGGGATGGTGACGTTGCAGCCGACGAAGCCGGCGCGCGGCAGGGCGTGCAGAACCTGGCCCAGATGTTCGGGCGCGACGGCGAGGGGGACGTAGTGGCCCGCGATCCCGTAGCGGCGCAGCCAATGGGCGTGCAGCCGCGGCGAGCGGGAGTGGGCGACCGGCCAGCCGATCACCCCCGCCAGGGGGATCGTCGCTGCGGGGGTCTGCGGCGGTGCAGGGTCGCGGGGGCTGGCATCCGGTGCGGCGCTCATCGGTCCTCGGCGGTCAGGCTGGGTCCAATCCTTACCCCCGGCGACCGTGAGTGGAAAGCATGTGGAGGACTCTGGGGATAGCTGCAGGGTCCGACGTGGGGTCGCGTGCGGAGAAATCGGAAGGTTGCGAGGCAGACGGCCGGAAGGGCCCGGATCGGGGCCCTGGATCGCGCGGTTTTCCACACGTGCAAAACCGGGAGCAAGGTTTCCCACCGGCTGTGGAGATCGGAGTTATCCACAGGTCTCCGGATAGCAACAAACTGCTGATTTGAAATAAGAGTTTTCAAAATCGTTCAGAATTATCCGAAGGTTTTTCCGCGTCCTCCAACCTGTGGAAAAGAGGGATTGGGGACCCGGAACTCGCTTATCCGCAGGCCCTACTGAATCATCATCCTTTCTTCTTCTCTTTTCTTTTGAGATAGCAGGGCCGTCCTTGAACCTGGCGGCACCATGATCTCTGACTGGCTGGCGACCCTTTATCCGTGGATCAAGTCGTTCCACGTGATGGCCGTGATCTCGTGGATGGCAGGGCTGTTCTACCTGCCGCGGCTCTACGTCTATCACGCCGAGCGCGGGCGCGGGGCGGGGGTCGAGCCTGACGACAGCTTCGCGGTCATGGAATTCAAGCTGCTGCGGGTGATCATGGGGCCGGCATCGATCGCCACCTGGATCGCCGGTCTGGCGCTCGTCTTCACGCCGGGGATCGTGGACTGGTCGATGGTATGGCCGTGGACCAAGGGGGCGAGCGTCATCGCCATGACGCTGTTCCATCACTGGCTGATGATCCAGCGGCGGCGACTGGCCGCCGGGCAGGGCCTGACCGGGCGGCAGTACCGGATGATGAACGAGGTCCCGACCCTGCTGATGGTCGTCATCGTGCTGTCGGTGATCGTCAAGTTCTGAGCGGCGGTGCCGCGGTTTGACTCAGGGCCGGGTTTCGGCTATGTGCCGCCGGCGCGCCGTCCGGCCCGCATCCTCCTGACCCCGAGTCCCAGTCGCTGCGTCCTGCCGGGCGTTCGGCTGCCCGCATGGTGAACCGATGAGCGACGAACGTCTCAACCTGGCCGATCTCAAGGCCAAGAGCCCCGCCGACCTGCTGTCGATGGCGGAGGAGTGGGAGATCGAGAACGCCTCGACCATGCGCAAGGGCGAGATGATGTTCTCGCTGCTGAAGGAGCATGCCGAGGAAGGGTTCGACATCGGCGGCGACGGGGTGCTCGAGGTCGTGCAGGACGGGTTCGGCTTCCTCCGCTCGCCCGAAGCCAACTATCTGCCCGGTCCGGACGATATCTACGTCAGCCCGGACATGATCCGGCAGCATAGCCTGCGGACCGGCGACACCGTGGAGGGCGTCATTCGGGCGCCGGGTGAGAACGAGCGGTATTTCGCGCTGACGCGGGTCGAGAAGATCAACTTCGAGGACCCGGAAAAGGCGCGCCACAAGGTGGCGTTCGACAACCTGACGCCGCTCTATCCGAACGAGCGGCTGAAGATGGAGCTGGACGATCCGACGGTGAAGGACCGCTCGGCGCGGATCATCGATCTGGTGGCGCCGATCGGGAAGGGCCAGCGCTCGCTGATCGTGGCGCCGCCGCGGACCGGCAAGACGGTGCTGTTGCAGAACATCGCCCATTCGATCGAGCGCAATCACCCGGAATGTTATCTCATCGTGCTGCTGATCGACGAGCGGCCGGAAGAGGTCACCGACATGCAGCGCTCGGTGAAGGGCGAGGTGATTTCCTCGACCTTCGACGAGCCGGCGACGCGGCACGTCGCGGTGAGCGAGATGGTCATCGAGAAGGCCAAGCGGCTGGTCGAGCACAAGCGCGATGTCGTGATCCTGCTTGATTCGATCACCCGTCTCGGGCGGGCGTTCAACACCGTCGTGCCGTCGTCGGGGAAGGTGCTGACGGGTGGCGTGGATGCGAACGCGTTACAGCGGCCGAAGCGGTTCTTCGGCGCGGCGCGGAACATCGAAGAGGGCGGATCGCTGACGATCATTGCGACCGCGCTGATCGACACTGGCTCGCGCATGGACGAGGTGATCTTCGAGGAGTTCAAGGGCACCGGCAACAGCGAGATCGTGCTGGACCGCAAGGTGGCCGACAAGCGCGTCTTCCCGGCGATGGACATCCTCAAGTCCGGGACGCGGAAAGAGGAGCTGCTGGTCGACCAGAAGGACTTGCAGAAGACCTATCTGCTGCGTCGCATCCTGAACCCGATGGGAACCACGGACGCGATCGAGTTCCTGATCTCGAAGCTGAAGCAGACCAAGACCAATTCCGACTTCTTCGAGTCGATGAACGCCTGAGCATGGGATGGAGACGATCTACGCCGAAGCGACTCCTCCCGGTCGGGGCGGGGTCTCGATCGTCCGCCTGAGCGGACCGCGGGCGCGTGAGATCGGCGAGGCGCTGGCAGGGCCACTGCCGCGTGCGCGCATAGCCTATCGTCGTGCGGTGCGGGACGAGGGGCTGATCGACGAGGCGTTGGTGCTGCGGTTCGACGCCGGGGCGAGCTTCACCGGCGACGAGGTGGTCGAGTTCCAGCTGCATGGGGCGCCGGTCATCGTGCGGCGGTTGCAGGCCGCGCTGAGTGCGCGGGGCGCGCGGCTTGCCGAGGCTGGCGAGTTCACTCGGCGGAGTTTTCTCAACGGAACCATGGCGTTGAGTGGCGTCGAGGCGCTATCGGACTTGCTCGCGGCCGAAACCGAAGCGCAGCGTGTCCAGGCGATGCGCGTGGTATCCGGGGAGTTGGCGGCGTGGACCGCTGCGCTGCGCGAGAAGCTGATCCGGGCGGGGGCACTGATCGAGGCGAGCCTAGACTTTGCCGATGAAGAGGTGCCGGAGGACGTGCCGGCGGAGGTCTTTGAGCTGCTTGCGGAGGTTCGGGCCCAGATCGGGCGGCAGATCCTCGGGGTGCCGGCAGCGGAACGGATCAGGGCCGGGTTCGAGGTGGCGATCATCGGGCCGCCGAATGCGGGGAAGTCGTCGCTGATGAACCGCATTGCCGGGCGCGAAGTGGCGCTGGTCAGCGACGAGGCGGGGACGACGCGCGATGTACTGGAGCTGCGGACAGAGTTGGGCGGGCTGGCGGTGACGTTCCTTGACACGGCCGGGCTGCGCGAGGCGGAGGACAAGGTCGAGCGGATGGGAGTCGAGCGGGCGCGTGACCGAGCGGCCGCGGCGGACCTTAGGGTAATCCTGCTTGGCGAGAGCTTGGCTGATGAGCCGCTGCGCGTGCCGGGGGATATCGTCGTTCGGTCGAAGGCCGATCTTGGCTCGGGCGATATTTCGGCCGTGACGGGCGCGGGGGTCGATGCGCTGTTGGCGCGCGTGGCCGACGAGTTGACGGGGCGGGTTGCCGGGGCCGGTTTGGTCAGCCGGCATCGGCAGGCAGAGGCCTTGCGTGACGCTTATGCGGCGCTTGGCACGGCGGATCACGGAATGCCGCCGGAAGTACTGGCCGAGCTCGTCCGCGATGTGTCTGCGCGGCTGGCCGAGGTGGTTGGACGGGTGGCGCCGGATGATTATCTGGACGAGGTGTTCTCGTCGTTCTGCATCGGCAAGTAGGGGTTTCACGTGAAGCATTTTGATGTCGCCGTGATCGGGGCTGGCCACGCTGGGCTGGAGGCTGCTGCTGCTGCGGCCCGCCTCGGCGTGTCCGTTGCACTGGTGACGATGCGGGCGGACGATGCTGGAACCATGTCGTGCAACCCTGCGATTGGCGGCCTGGGGAAGGGCCATCTTGTGCGCGAAATCGATGCGCTGGACGGGCTGATGGGGCGGCTTGCCGATGCCGCCGGGATCCAGTTCCGCTTGCTCAACCGGCGCAAGGGCCCGGCCGTTCAGGGGCCTCGGGCGCAAGCCGACAGGGGCCTGTACCGCGCCGCCGCCATCGAGGCGCTGGCGAGCTATGAGGGCATCGAACTTGTCCTCGGGGAAGTCTCCGGGTTGCAGATTGGCGGCGATGGTGTCGAAGGCCTGATCCTGGCGGACGGGACGGAAATTGTGGCGGACGCGGTCATCGTGACGGCCGGGACTTTCCTGAACGGCATCATCCATGTGGGCGACGTATCGCGCCCCGCGGGTCGTTGGGGCGGGCAGGCTGCACAGGGGCTTGGCGGCGCGCTGCTGGCCCTCGGCCTGCCGCTGGGGCGGCTGAAGACGGGGACGCCGCCCCGTCTGGCCCGCAACAGCATCGCCTGGGACGAGCTTGACCAGCAGCCGGGGGACGACGCTCCCGCGATGCTTTCGTTCCTGAGCGAGGCCCCTATCGCTCCGCAGGTGTCCTGCGCGATCACCCACACGAACGCGGCCACCCACCAGATCATCCGCGACAACCTCGGGCGGTCGGCCATGTACGGCGGCCGCATCGACGGGATCGGGCCGCGCTACTGCCCGTCGATCGAGGACAAGGTCGTGCGCTTCGCCGACAAGGAATCGCACCAGATCTTTCTCGAGCCGGAAGGGCACGACAGTCGGTTAGTCTATCCGAACGGCATCTCGACCTCACTGCCCGAGAACGTGCAGCTTGCCTACGTGAGGTCGATCCGCGGCCTGGAGGCTGCCGAGATCGTGCAGCCCGGCTATGCCGTCGAGTATGACTATATCGACCCCCGCGCGCTCAAGCCGACCCTCGAGCTGCGGGCCGTGCGGGGTCTGTACCTGGCGGGTCAGATCAACGGCACCACCGGCTATGAAGAGGCGGCGGCGCAGGGACTGGTCGCCGGGATGCACGCGGCCTGTGCGATCACCGGCCGACCCCCGGTCCCGTTCAGCCGGGTTAATAGCTATATCGGCGTGATGATCGACGATCTGACGACCCGGGGGGTCACCGAGCCGTACCGGATGTTTACGTCCCGGGCGGAGTTCCGGCTGTCCCTACGCAGCGACAACGCCGATCGCCGGCTCACCCCGGCGGGGATCGAAAGCGGTCTCGTCGCGGATGACCGCCGTGCTGCCTTCACGCACAAGTTGCGCCGCTATCAGAGCCTCCGCTCGCTGACCGAAAGCATCTCGCTGACGCCGATCGAACTCGCAGCAAGGGGCGTCCCGGCCCGCCAGGATGGTCAGCGCCGCAGCTTGTTCACGCTGCTGTCGCAACCCGACCTCGATACCTCTATCGTCCTTGATGCCTTGCCAGACAAAGGCGCCGCAGACCCCACCACGCTGGAGATGGTCCGAGCCGATGCGCTCTACGCTCAGTTCGCCGAACGCCAGGACCGCGACGCGGACGCCCTTCGTCGTCTGGAGGCCATCGCGATCCCCGACTGGCTCGACTTCACCGCGATGCCCGGTCTGTCCAACGAACTGAAATCGAAACTGACCGCGCACCGTCCGGCCACCGTGGCGGCGGCGGGCGCCATAGAGGGGATCACCCCCGCGGCGCTGACACTCATCCTCGCCCATATTCGTGCTGGCCGGTCGGCGGCATGAGTGCTTCACGTGAAGCACGACTGGCGATGTACGCGTGCCTGATCCGCAAATGGAATCCGGCGATCAACCTCGTCGCACCTGCTACACTTGCCAACCTCGAGGAACGCCACCTCGCCGATAGCGCCCAACTGGCGGACCTCGCTCCTGCAGACGGCGACTGGCTGGACATCGGCAGCGGCGGCGGTCTCCCCGGCCTGGTTGTGGCAATCTGCCACCCGGATCGACCGACCCGGCTGGTCGAATCCGACCGCCGCAAGGTCGCCTTCCTGCAATCCACCATCCGCGCCCTCGACCTCCCGCAGTGCGAGGCCGTCGCGGCACGCATCGAAACCCTCGCCCCGGCCAATGCCCGCCACCTCAGCGCCCGTGCGCTTGCCCCCTTGAGCCGCCTCGTGCCATATCTTGACCGGCATCTGGCACTGGGCGGGACGGGTTGGCTGATGAAGGGGCGGAACTGGCAGGCGGAACTCGAGGCTGCGGGCCCGCTCGACAACTACCGCGTCACCGCACACCCGAGCGTGACCGACCCCGAGGCCGCAATCCTGCAGCTCGACAGGCTTTCCGCGTGACCGACCGTCAGATCATCGCCATCGCCAACCAGAAGGGCGGGGTCGGCAAGACCACGACCGCGATCAACCTCGGCGCGGCGCTGGCCGAACTGGGGCGCAGCGTCACCATCCTTGACCTTGACCCACAAGGGAATGCCTCGACAGGCCTCGGCATCCCCGCCCACCAGCGGCAACCGAGCAGCTACGACCTGCTGATCGGCGACGCCCGCGTGTCAGAGTGCATCCGCCCGACGGCCCACCCCGGCCTGAGCGTCATCCCGGCGACCGCCGACCTTGCCTCGGCCGAACTCGACATTGCCGACCGCGCCCGCCGTGTGCAGTTGCTCGCCGACGCGCTGACCGATGCTGAAGGCACGGTCCTCATCGACTGCCCGCCCGCGCTCGGCCTGCTCACCCTCAACGCGATCGTCGCCGCCGACAGCCTCCTCGTACCCCTGCAGGCCGAGTTCTACGCCCTTGAGGGCCTCTCGCAGCTCATGCTCACCGTGCGCCAGGTCCGCAGCAGCGCCAACCCGCGACTGCGGATCGAGGGCGTGCTGCTCACCATGTCGGACTCCCGCAACAACCTGTCCCAGCAGGTCGAGACCGACGCCCGCGAAACCCTCGGCCCGCTGGTCTTCGACACCGTCGTCCCCCGCAACGTGCGCGTGTCCGAATCGCCCTCGCACGCGCTGCCGGTCATCCACTACGACCCCGCGTCCAAGGGCAGCGCCGCCTATCGCGCCCTCGCGCGCGAGATCACCGCCGCCGCCGACCGCCGCAGAACGGAGCCCGCCCATGGCTGACGCCCGCCCCCGCAAAGCCAGCCTCGGCCGCGGCCTGTCCGCCCTGATGGCCGACGTCGAGCTGACCCCGGGCAGCAGCCCGCAGCCAACCCGCGCGATCCCTGTCGAACAGATCACCCCCAACCCCGACCAGCCCCGCCGCGTCTTCGACCCCGACGCGCTCGCCGAACTCGCCGCCTCGCTCAAGAACCGCGGCGTGCTGCAGCCGCTCATCGTCCGTCCCCACCCGACCGAGCCCGGCCTCTACCAGATCGTCGCCGGCGAACGTCGCTGGCGCGCGGCCCAGATCGCGCAACTCCATGAACTTCCAGCGATAATCCGTGAACTGGACGACACCGAGGTGCTCGAGGTCGCTCTGATCGAGAACATCCAGCGCGCCGACCTCAATGCCATCGAGGAGGCCGCTTCGTTCCGCCAGCTCATGGACCGCTTCGGCCACACCCAGGACAAGCTGGCCGAGGCACTCGACAAGAGCCGCAGCCACATCTCCAACTTGCTGCGGCTCCTGAACCTGCCCGAGCAGGTCCAGACCTTCGTCCGCGACGGCAAGCTGAGCGCAGGCCACGCCCGCGCCCTGATCACGACGCCCGATCCGGTCGCGCTGGCCCGCCGGGTCATCGAGCGCGGCCTGTCGGTGCGCGAAACCGAAGCGCTGGCCCGTCAGGCGACGCAAAAGCGCGAGACGCCCGCCGAAAAACCCCGCGCCGAAAAGGACGCCGACACCCGCGCGATCGAATCGGATCTCGGCGCGCAACTCGGGATGCGTGTCCGCATCGAACACGTCGGCCAGGACGGCGGCCGCCTGACCGTAACCTACCGCGACCTCGACCAGCTCGACCGTCTCTGCCAGCTCCTCAGCGCCGGCGACTGAGCCAGCCCCTCAGGCCAGCGCCCGCAGGATCGCATTGAGCACCGGCCGCCCTGCGGGCGTGACCCGCAGTCGGTTGCCGTCCGTCTCGACGAACCCCATGCCGCGCAGCGCGTCGATAGCCCGCGCATCCAGCTCCCGGCCGGCCAGCCGCGCGTAGCGGCCCAGGTCCATCCCCTCGGCCAGCCGCAGCGACATGAGCAGATACTCCGTCGCCTGCTCGTCTTGCGGCACCACCACCCGCGGCGCCTCTCCGAACCCCGCGTCGACCGCAGCCAGCCACGCGCCCGGCGCCCGCGGGGCCTCGGTCGCCCACCGCTGACCCTTGAGCGTCACGCGCCCGTGCGCGCCCGGCCCGATCCCGATCCAATCGCCCTGCCGCCAATAGACGAGATTGTGCCGGCTCTCGGATCCCGGCGCCGCATGGTTCGACACCTCATAGGCCGGCATCCCGTGATCGGCGCAAATATCCTGCGTTTCCATGTACATATCGGCCGCCAGATCATCGTCCGGCAGACCGCGCAGCTTCCCGGCCGCGGCCCGTGCGCCGAACACCGTCCCGTCCTCGACCGTCAGCTGGTAAAGCGACAGGTGATCGACGGCCATTGACAGCGCCTCGCGCAACTCCCGTCGCCAAGCCTCGCGCGACTGGTCCTGCCGGGCATAGATCAGATCGAAGCTCACCCGGCCGAAGCATCCCCGCGCAACGTCGAACGCCGCCCGCGCCTCGGCGACGGTGTGCATCCGCCCCAGCCGGCGCAGATCGGCGTCATCGAGCGCCTGCACCCCCATCGACAGCCGGTTCACCCCGGCGTCGGCATAGGCCTGGAACCGCCCCCGCTCGACACTGCCGGGGTTGGCCTCGAGCGTGATCTCGATGTCGTTCGCCAGTGGCCATGCCGCCCGCGCGGCGTCGATCACCCCCGCCACCACCTCTGGCGCCATCAGCGAGGGCGTCCCGCCGCCGAAGAACAGGCTGCCAAGCACCCGACCCGGGGTCTCTGCCGCCGCCCGGGCGATCTCGGCCACATAGGCCGCCAGCCACCGCCCCTGGTCGATGGTCACCGCGACATGGCTGTTGAAGTCGCAATACGGACATTTCGAGGCGCAGAAGGGCCAGTGGACGTAAAGCCCGAACCCGCCGTTCCGCCAGTCCTCGCTCATTCCCGCAGCGCCGTCACTTCGATCTCGACCTTCATCTCGGGCCGGATCAGGCCGGCCACCACCATCGTCGCCGCCGGACGCACCTCGCCCAGCCAGCGTGCCAGAACCGGCGCGATCTCCCTGACAAGCGCGGAGTCGGTGATCGTGTACTGCACCCGCACCACGTCGCCCATCCCGAACCCGGCGTCGGCCAGCACCGCCCCGATGGTGGAAAAGGCATTCTCGGCCTGATCCGCCGCCGCCTCGGGCATCGCCATCGCCGCGTAATCATAGCCCGTGGTGCCCGAGACGAAACACCACGGCCCCTTGACCACCGCCCGGCTGTAGCCCAGCTCCGCCTCGAACGGCGACCCGCCCGAGATCCTACGCAAGCGCCGCCTCCAGCGCCGCAAAGGCGCGGGCCCGGTGGCTGATGGCATTCTTCTCGGCGAAATCCATCTCGGCATAGGTCCGGTCATGCCCGTCGGGGATGAACATCGGGTCATACCCGTGCCCGAGCGCACCCCGCGGCGGCCAGACGAGCCGCCCCGGCGCGACGCCCTCGAACACCTGCTCTTCGCCCTCCGGCGTCAGCAGCACCAGCGTCGCCCGGAACTGCGCCCGCCGCGGCTCGGGGGCGCCCCGCGCCTCGAGCGCCTCCCACGTCCGCCGCATCGCCTGCATGAAGTCACGCCCCGCGCCGGTCTCGGCCCAGTCCGCGGTATGCACCCCCGGCGCCCCGTCCAGCCCGTCCACGGTGATCCCGCTGTCGTCGGCCAGCACCGGCAGCCCTGTCGCCTCCATCGCTGCGCGGGCCTTGATCCGGGCGTTCCCGACGAAACTCTCCTCGGTCTCGGCCGGCTCGGGAAGCCCGTGCTCGGCCGCGCCCGTCACGGTGATCCCCAGCGGCGCGAACAGCGCCCGCATCTCCTCAAGCTTGCCGGCATTGTGCGTGGCGATCAGCAGCGTCCGCCCGGCCCACGCGCTCATGCCGCCGCCCCGATCGCCGCCTTCTGCGCCGCGACCAGCCCGGCCACGCCCTGTTCGGCCAGATCCAGCAGCTCGACCATCTGCGCGCGCGAGAACGCGGCGCCCTCGGCCGACATCTGCACCTCGATCAGCCGACCCGCGCCGGTCATGACGAAGTTGCCGTCCGTCCCGGCCTCGCTGTCCTCGGCATAGTCGAGATCCAGCACCGGCTGCCCGGCATAGATGCCGCAGCTCACCGCCGCGACGTGATCGAGGATCGGGTCGCTGGTCAGCACCCGCGCCGCCAGCATCCGGTTCACCGCCAGCCGCAGCGCCACCCACCCCCCGGTGATCGCCGCGCAGCGGGTGCCGCCGTCCGCCTGGATCACGTCGCAGTCGATGACGATCTGCCGCTCTCCCAGCGCCGGCCGGTCCACGCCGGCGCGCAGCGCCCTACCGACAAGCCTTTGAATCTCTTGCGTTCTTCCAGACTGCTTGCCCGCCGCTGCCTCGCGCCGGTTGCGGGTGTGCGTCGCCCGCGGCAGCATCCCGTATTCCGCCGTGACCCAGCCCTGCCCGGTGCCGCGCAGGAACGGCGGCGGCTTGTCCTCGACCGAGGCCGAGCACAGGACATGGGTGTTGCCGACCCGGATCAGGCACGAGCCTTCTGCATGGGCCATCACCCCGGTTTCGATTGAAATCGGCCGCAATTCGCCTAACGTCCTGCCAGAGGGTCGCATGGGGTGATCCTTTCCCGCCCGGTTGTCGGGCCCGGTCCGCGCCGGGCACCTGCCGCCGCTTCCGCCGGGGCCGCATCGCCCGGCCCGTCACGGCCCGTCCAGATACAGGCCCCGCCCGCGCCACCGCAACCCGAATGCCCGACCCCGCCAACCCGCCCAGCCCGCCCGCAGGTCCGCTCGCCGACCTGAACGACCGCTCGCGCGAGGTCTTCCGCCGCGTGGTCGAGCTCTACCTCGAGACCGGAGAGCCGGTCGGCTCGCGCACGCTGACGCGCGGCATGGCGGTCTCGGCTGCGACGATCCGCAACGTGATGCAGGATCTCGAATACATGGGACTGCTCGAAAGCCCCCACGTCTCGGCCGGCCGCTTCCCGACCCAGCAGGGCCTGCGCCTCTTCGTGGACGGGCTGATGGAGGCCGGGCCGATCCGCCCCGAGGACCGCGCCATGATCGCCGAGCTCGTCGGCGACACCGCCCCCGACACCGGCGCGCTGCTCGACCGCGTCTCGACCGCCCTCTCGCGCCTCACCCGCGGCGCCTCGGTGGTGTTGATGCCGCGCCAGGCCGAGGCGCCGCTGAAGCACATCGAGTTCGTGAGCCTCGCCCCCGATCGGGCGCTGGTAATCCTCGTCTTCGCCGACGGCCGGGTGGAGAACCGCCTGTTCAGCCCGCCCCCCGGCCAGACCCCCAGCTCGCTGCGCGAGGCCGGCAACTTCCTCTCGGCCCGCGCCGAGGGCCATACGCTCGCCGAGCTGCGCCGCGACATGGCGACCCACATCGCCCAAGGCCGGCGCGAGATCGACAGCCTCGCCGCCCAGCTCGCCGAGGCCGGCCTCGCCTCGTGGGATGCCGAGGCCCCCGACCCGCGGCTGATCGTCCGCGGCCGCGCCCATCTGCTGGAACACGAGGCCGCCGACCTCGACCGCATCCGCAGCCTCTTCGACGACCTCGAGCGCAAACGCGACATCGCCCGCTTCCTCGAACTCGCCGAAGAGGGCGAGGGGGTGCGCATCTTCATCGGCTCCGAGAACCAGCTTTTCTCACTTTCGGGTTCCTCTCTCGTCGTTTCCTCCTATATGAACGCTGACCGAAAGATCGTGGGCGCCGTGGGCGTGATCGGGCCGACCCGGCTCAATTACGGGCGCATCGTCCCGATCGTGGATTACACCGCCCAGCTGGTCGGTCGGGTGCTGTCCGACCGGAAAGGATGAGACGATGAGCGACACGCCAAACCCCAACGACCTGTCCGACATTCCGCTGGATGCCGACCGCCCCACGGCGCTCGACGACCTGCTCGACCAGGACGCCGCGGACCCGATGGCCGCGCTGGCGGCCGAGCGCGACGACTATCGCGACCGCTTCATGCGGGCGCTGGCGGATGCCGAGAACGCCCGCAAGCGCGCCGACAAGGACCGCCGCGAGGCCGAGAACTACGGCGGCTCGCGCCTCGCCCGCGACCTGCTGCCCGTCTATGACGCCCTGCACCGCGCGATCGAGGCGGCGGGCGCCGAGCGTGCCGCCGCCCCGCAGCTGATCGAGGGGGTCGAGCTGACGCTGCGCGAGCTGCAGAACGTCTTTTCCCGCCACGGCATCCGGGTCATCAGCCCCGCCCCGGGCGACCGCTTCGACCCGCAGAGCCACGAGGCGATGTTCGAGGCCCCGGTCCCAAACACCAGCGCCGGCGACATCATCCAGGTGATGTCCAACGGCTTCATGCTGCACGACCGGCTGCTGCGCGCGGCCCAGGTCGGCGTGTCCTCGACCCCGGCCAGCGCCGGCTGAGCGGCGCGGGGACGGCCTCGGCCCGATGCCTGACCCGATCCTCCGACCCGAGGCGGTGTTCGACGGCCACCGCCTCGTCCGCGGCGTGGCGCTGCGCCTGTCGGACCCCCCGCAGATCGTCCCGGACCCGCCGGTAGACGCCCGTCCCGTCGCTGGCATCGTCAGCCCCGGGCTCTTCGACCTACAGGTAAACGGCGGCGGCGGGGTGCTGTTCAACGCCGATCCCACGCCCCAGGGGATCGCCGCGATCCTCGCCGCGCACCGCCGCTTCGGCACCACCCGGCTCCTCCCCACGCTCATCACCGACGCCCCCGAGGTTGCCGAGGCCGCCGCCGCCGCCATCCGCGCCGCCTGGGGCACCCCCGGCCTGCTCGGCCTGCACCTCGAGGGCCCCCACATCGCCCCCGCCCGCCGCGGCACCCACGCCGCGCGGCATATCCGCCCCCTCGACGACTGCACCCTGACGCTGGCCGAGTCGCTCCGCGCCGACGGCATCCCGCTCCTCCTCACCCTCGCCCCCGAGGCCGCGACCGCGGCCCAGATCGCCCGCCTCGCCGCCGCCGGCGTAATCGTCTCGCTCGGCCACAGCGACGCCACCGCCGCCGAGACCGAGGCCGCGCTGGCCGCAGGCGCCCGCAACTTCACCCATCTCTTCAACGCCATGTCGCAGATGCAGGGGCGCGAGCCCGGCATGGTCGGCGCAGCGATCCTCTCGGACGCCGAGATCGGCCTGATCTGCGACGGCCACCACGTCAGCGACGCCATGCTGACCCTCGCCCTGCGCGCCCACGGGGCGGGCCGCTGCCACATCGTCTCGGACGCCATGCCCACGGTCGGCGGGCCGGACCACTTCACCCTCTACGGGCAGACGATCCGCGTGGCCGACGGCCGCCTGATCAACGCCGAAGGCCGCCTCGCCGGCGCCCACACGACGATGGCCGAAGGCGTCGCCCGCCTCGTCACCGCCCTCGGCCAGCCCCTGGAAACCGCGCTGCGCATGGCGATCACCAATCCCGCCCGCGTCATCGGCGCCGACCCGTCGCTCGAATCCCAGCCCGCCGCCGACCTGCTGATCTGGAACGCCGCGCTCAAACCGCGCTTCCTCACCGACACGCTGGGCTGATCGCGCCCGCCCTCCGCGCCGGCGACGTCCGCAAATCCCCCACTTTCCGCCGACTTGCGCGACCCCGGCCGCTGGCTCACGCTCGCAGCCATATGGTTTAGCGGAGGACGAACCATGGTGAACATCCACCCCGCCGTGGACAACGGCATCCCGCGCGCGGCGCCGGGCTTTTCCGGCGGGACGCTGACCTGCCACTGCGCCAGCGATCCGGTCAAGGTCCGCGTCGGCGCCCAGACCGCCCACAACCACGTCTGCGGCTGCACCAAGTGCTGGAAGCCCGACGGCGCGATCTTCGCCCAGATCGCTGTCGTCAGCCGCGACGCGGTCGAGGTGCTCGAGAACGGCGACAAGCTCGCAATCGTCAACAAGGACGCCCCGATCCAGCGCTACGCCTGCACCGGCTGCGGCGTGCACATGTACGGCCGGATCGAGAACACCGAGCACCCGTTCTACGGGCTCGACTTCGTCCACACCGAGCTGTCGGACGAGGACGGCTGGTCCGAGCCGGGCTTTGCCGCCTTCGTCTCGTCGATCATCGAATCGGGGGTCAGCCCCGACCGCATGGACGCGGTGCGCGCCCGGTTGCGCGAGATCGGGCTCGAGCCCTATGACGCGCTCTCGCCGCCGCTGATGGACGCCATCGCCACGCACGTGGCCAAGAAATCCGGCAAGCTCGGCACGCTGCACGTCTGAGCCGGCGCCGGCCAAGCCATCCCGCGGGGGCCGGTTCGCGCCGGCCCCCCGAGCCACGACCAGACCCTGATGACCCGAACCCGAGGAGCCCCGAGATGAGAACCCGTGCCGCCGTCGCCCTAGAGGCCGGAAAGCCGCTGGAAGTCATGGAGGTCAATCTCGACGGCCCCAAGCCCGGCGAGGTGATGGTCGAGATCAAGGCCACCGGCATCTGCCACACCGACGAATTCACCCTCTCGGGCGCCGACCCCGAGGGGCTCTTCCCCTCGATCCTCGGGCACGAGGGCGCGGGCGTGGTGGTCGAGGTCGGCGCCGGCGTCACGAGCGTGAAGCCGGGCGACCACGTCATCCCGCTCTATACCCCCGAATGCCGCCAGTGCGCGTCCTGCCTCTCGGGCAAGACAAACCTCTGCACGGCGATCCGCGCGACCCAGGGGCAGGGGCTGATGCCGGACGGGACCTCGCGCTTCTCGATGCTCGATGGCACGCCGATCCATCACTACATGGGCTGCTCGACCTTCTCGAACTACACCGTCCTGCCCGAGATCGCGGTCGCCAAGGTCCGCGAGGACGCGCCCTTCGACAAGATCTGCTACATCGGCTGCGGCGTGACGACCGGCATCGGCGCGGTCATCAACACCGCCAAGGTCGAGATCGGCGCCAAGGCCGTTGTATTCGGCCTCGGCGGGATCGGTCTCAACGTGATCCAGGGCCTGCGGCTCGCCGGCGCCGACATGATCATCGGCGTGGACCTGAACCCCGGCAAGAAGCCGATGGCCGAGCGCTTCGGCATGACCCACTTCATCAACCCGAAAGAGGTCGAGAACGTGGTGCAGGAGATCGTGAACCTCACCAAGACGCCCTTCGACCAGATCGGCGGCGCCGACTACACCTTCGACTGCACCGGCAACGTCACGGTGATGCGGCAGGCGCTCGAGGCGTGCCACCGCGGCTGGGGCCAGTCGATCGTGATCGGCGTGGCGCCCGCGGGGGCCGAGATCGACACCCGGCCGTTCCAGCTCGTCACCGGGCGGGTGTGGAAGGGCTCGGCCTTCGGCGGCGCCCGGGGCCGGACCGACGTGCCGAAGATCGTGGACTGGTACATGGACGGCAAGATCGAGATCGACCCCATGATCACCCACACGCTGACGCTGGATGAGATCAACAAGGGCTTCGACCTGATGCACGCCGGCGAATCCATCCGCTCGGTCGTCATTTACTGATCCTTCAGGGATGCTTAGGTAAGGTCGCGGCGGGGGCATCCGTGCCCCCCGCCGTGCCATGTGAAAGGACGACCCGATGCTGCGCCCGTTTCCGCCCCATCTGCTGAACGACGACGACGACGAGGAAGAGGACGAGCCGCGCGAGGATCGCCGCCACAAGGACGAGGGTGAGGGTGAGCTGGGGATGCCGGCCGGTGACCGGATCGCCAAGCTCTACTTCAAGTCGCGCACGGTGATCGTCGCCGGGCCGATCAACGACAAGCTGGCGCAGCGCACCGTCTCGCACCTGCTGGCGCTGGCCGAGGACAGCGACAAGCCTATCAACATGCTGATCTCGTCGCCCGGCGGCCACGTCGAATCCGGCGACATGATCCACGACGTGATCAAGTTCATCCGCCCGACCGTGCGGACCATCGGCTCGGGCTGGGTCGCCTCGGCCGGGGCGCTGATCTTCGTCGGTGCCGATCGCGAGAACCGCTTCTGCCTGCCCAACACCCGCTTCCTGATCCACCAGCCCTCGGGCGGGATCGGCGGCACCTCGTCGGACATGATGATCCAGGCCGAACAGGTGCGGCTGATGCGCGAGCGCCTGAACCAGATCTTCGCCGATGCCACCGGGCAGAGCGTCGAGCGGATCGAGAAGGACACCCAGCGCGACTTCTGGCTGAACACGCAAGAAGCGCTGGACTACGGGCTGCTCGGCCGCGTCATCCGCAGCGTGGACGACCTCGCCTGACGGCAAAGCGGGGCGGGGGGCCTTCGGGCCTACCCGCCCCACACCCGCGAGCCCGGCTGACGTCGGACCCGCACGGCCCAGCGTCCGCACGCGCCCAACCCTTCTGTCTGGCCCAGATACCCCGGCCCCGGCGGCGCCCTCCGCGCCCGCCCTTCGGCTGAGGCGCGGCGCTTTGCGGTTGCCTCGGACCCCCGCCCGGCCTTTCATCCCCCCATCCATTCCAGTGACCCGGAGTTCCCCATGCCGCTCGAGACCATCTCGGAAAACCGCAGCTTCGGCGGAACCCAGGGCGTCTATCGCCACCGATCTGAGTCGACGGGCACCGACATGACCTTTGCCGTCTACCTGCCGCCCGACGCCGAGGGCGGGCCGGTGCCTGTGCTCTGGTATCTCTCGGGGCTGACCTGCACGCACGAGAACGCCATGACCAAGGCCGGGGCGCAGCAATGGGCGGCCGAGACCGGGCTCGCGCTGGTCTTTCCCGACACCTCGCCCCGCGGCGAGGGGGTGGCCAACGACGAGGCCTACGACCTCGGGCAGGGCGCGGGCTTCTACGTCAACGCCACGCAGTCGCCGTGGACGCCGCATTTTCGGATGTGGGATTATGTCGTGGACGAGCTGCCGGGCGTGGTCTTCGACGCCTTCCCGCTGGACCGCGAGGCGCAGGGGATCACCGGGCACTCGATGGGCGGCCACGGCGCGCTGACCATCGCCATGACCCACCCCGAACGCTACCGCAGCGTCTCGGCCTTCGCGCCGATCGCCCATCCGACCGAATCGGACTGGGTGCGCAAGCAGTTCACCGCCTATCTGGGCGAGGACCGCAGCGCCTGGGCACCCCACGACGCGACGCTGCTCATGCGCGAGCGCGGCTATCCGGGCGAGATCCTGATCGACCAGGGCAGCGACGACCAGTTCCTCGACCTGCTCAAGCCCGAATCGCTGGCCGAGGCGATGCTGGCCCGCCGCCAGCCCGGCATGATCCGCATGCAGCCGGGCTACGACCACAGCTACTGGTTCGTGCAGAGCTTCATGGGCGACCACGTCCTGTGGCACGCCGAACGGCTGGCCTGACGCCCGAATCCAACGGGAGGTTGCGCCGCCGCGGCCTCCCGCCCCCGGATTGCCGAATGTTCCCGCATTTCCCGGAAGTTCCTCATCAGACTTTACGGTGAAACCCGGCAACCCGACGTTGACGCACGCCCCCGCGGGGCAAAGGCTCACCTCAGGGAGAGCGTCCGCCGACCACCGGCCGGGCACTCGCAACGCGGAGGACACCCATGAAATACCTGCTCAGCGGCACCGCTGCCGTTCTCGCCCTGTCGGCCACGGCCGTGCTGGCCAACGACAGCGTGAAGGAGGCGACCGCCAACCCCGCCCAGTGGGCGATCCAGACCGGCGACTACGCCAACACGCGCTATTCGAACCTCGACCAGATCAACGCCTCGAACGTGGGCGACCTGCGGGTGGCGTGGACGTTCTCGACCGGGGTGCTGCGCGGGCACGAGGGCTCGCCGCTGGTGATCGGGGACATCATGTATGTCCACACGCCCTTCCCGAACAACGTCTTCGCGCTCGACCTCAACGACAACGGCAAGATCCTGTGGCGTTACGAGCCGCAGCAGGACCCGAACGTGATCGCGGTGATGTGCTGCGACACGGTGAACCGCGGGCTCAGCTACGCCGACGGGATGGTGTTCTTGTCGCAGGCCGACACCACCGTGGTGGCGCTGGACGCCAAGACGGGTGAGCCGAAGTGGTCCCACAAGGTCGGCGACCCCGCCATCGGCGAGACGCTGACCGCGACCACCATGCCGGTCAAGGACAAGCTGATGGTCGGCATCTCGGGCGGCGAATACGGCGTTCGCGGGCGGATGACCGCGCTCAACATCAAGGACGGCACCGAGGCGTGGAAGGCCTATTCGACCGGTCCCGACGCCGAGATGCTGATGGACCCCGAAAAGACCATGTCGCTCGGCAAGCCGGTCGGCGCCGACAGCTCGCTCAAGTCGTGGGAAGGCGACCAGTGGAAGATCGGCGGCGGCTCGATCTGGGGCTGGTTCTCGTATGACCCCGACCTGAACCTGATCTACTACGGCACCGGCAACCCCTCGACCTGGAACCCGGCCCAGCGTCCGGGCGACAACAAGTGGTCGATGACCATCTTCGCCCGCGACGCCGACACCGGCATGGCCAAGTGGGTCTATCAGATGACCCCGCATGACGAGTGGGACTTCGACGGCGTCAACGAGATGATCCTGACCGACCAGGACTTCAACGGCGCGCCGCGCAAGCTGCTGACCCACTTCGACCGCAACGGCTTCGCCTATACGCTCGACCGCGAGTCGGGTGAGCTGCTGGTGGCCGAGAAGTACGACCCGGCGGTGAACTGGGCGACCGAGGTGGTCATGGACCCGGCGAGCGACCAGTACGGCCGCCCGCAGGTAGTGCCCGAGTTCTCGACCGCCCAGAACGGCGAGGACACCAACACCACCGGCATCTGCCCCGCGGCGCTCGGGACCAAGGACCAGCAGCCGGCGGCGTTCAGCCCCAAGACCAACCTGATGTACGCGCCGACCAACCACGTCTGCATGGACTACGAGCCGTTCCGCGTCGCCTACACCGCCGGCCAGCCCTATGTGGGCGCCACGCTGTCGATGTATCCGGCCCCGAACAGCCACGGCGGGATGGGCAACTTCATCGCCTGGGACAACGTCAAGGGCGAGATCAAGTGGTCGCTGCCCGAGAAGTTTTCTGTCTGGTCCGGCGCGCTGGCGACCGCGGGCGACGTGGTGTTCTACGGCACGCTAGAGGGCTACCTGAAGGCGGTGGACGCCACCTCCGGCAAGGAGCTCTACAAGTTCAAGACGCCCTCGGGGATCATCGGCAACGTCATGACCTATGAGCATGGCGGCAAGCAGTATGTCGGCGTCCTGTCGGGCGTCGGCGGCTGGGCCGGCATCGGCCTCGCGGCGGGCCTCACCAACCCGAACGAGGGTCTGGGCGCGGTCGGCGGCTATGCCGCGCTCTCGGACTACACCGAGCTCGGCGGCCAGCTGACGGTCTTCGAACTGCCGGGCGGCGGCACGGCCCAGACGGGCATGAGCGGCATGTCGGGGATGTCCGGTATGGGCGGCATGTCGGGCATGTCTGGCATGGATGGCATGAGCGGGATGTCGGGCATGGGTGGCATGTCCGGGATGGACGGCATGTCGGGCATGAGCGGCATGGGCGGCATGAGTGGCATGTCCGGCATGGATGGTATGTCGGGAATGTCCGGCATGGGTGGCATGTCGGGGATGGACGGCATGTCCGGGATGGGAGGCATGAGCGGCATGTCCGGCATGGCGGCCGATCCGACCGCGCCCGCGGCCGGCCAGGGCGGCAGCTCGGCGGTCGAGACCGGCACCGTCTCGCCCAACGAGGCGCCCGCCGGGACCCCGGCCGCGAAGCCCTCGAACTGAGGGGGCGGGGCGCGCCCGCGCCCCGTGCCACCAAAGTGTGACTGCACAGATGAACCGCCCCGAGGCTAACCTCGGGGCGGTTCGGTTCGGAGGAGACCGCACCGCTTGGAGGAGATACAGCCGATGACCGTTACAAGGACCGCAGCCGTCCTGGCGCTTGGCAGCCTGCTGGCGCTGGGCACCGTGGCCGAGGCCCAGACTGCCGCGCCCGATCCCGCCACCGCCGGGGCGGGGGCCGCCGCGGCGACCTCGGGGGCCGGGGCAGCGGCCGCGGCCTCCGGCAACAGCGCACCGGCCCCGGCGGCGGCCCC